>CAZDKZ010000044.1:0-20199 GCA_964506215.1 uncultured Holophagae bacterium | reverse complement strand
GAACTGACGTTCCATGTCCACCAGTTCCCAGGTTACCGCCTGATCCAGGATATGGTCCTTCAATGCAGATGCTTCGTCGTCGGGGATCGCATACCCCAGGTCATACAGTGCCTGGATACCGTATATCGTTTCGGCAAACCGCTCATCCGGCAGGTTCCGGAAATAGTCCAGACCCTCGGTAGGTCTGCCGTCATACACGAAACGCTGGGCCAGCACAAAGTTACCCCGGTATCGAAAATCCGGGTGCTCGATTACAAACTGTTTCAGCTCTTCGATGGACCGGGACAGGGTGTTTTCCGGGGAGATGGACAAAATCCGGTTGAACCGATCAACCAGGTCGGTATCCGGTGCCTGGCCCGATACCAGAGTTGAGAAGCCGATACACAACCACATAAATAACGGTATGAAACGTTTTTTCAATATCATCTTGTATATCATGCTAATACATGTTGATACCTGTTTCAAGAACCAGTACCGGATCCATGCGGTCTGGTCATTTGAACCGGAGATAAACATCGGTATCAAATTCCTATCCCAACCGTGGTTTCCCCAATGTGAGATACTGAATCATCATTATCTGTGGGGGACAATATGAATCGCATGGTGGGCATGATCATGGCCCTGCTGTTTTGCGTGAGCGCAATGACCGGGGACGTGGGGAATTGTTCCACCTTCCTGATTCAGCAGGACGGCCAGGTACGGGTGGGTCACAACCTGGATGAATCACCGGAACTCTTCATACCGGGACTGGTTTGTGTGAACAAGCGGGGGGAATACCGGGAAGGGATTACCTGGGCCGAGCTGGTATCCAGACCCGAAGTGTATGCGGAGACGGTTGCGGTACCGTTTGAGAACCGGCCGGAACCCCGGATTAACTGGACATCCCGCTACGCGTCGATCACCTTCAATTCGGAAGGGGTGGACTTTCCGGATGGAGGAATGAATGAAAAAGGGCTGTGCATATTCGAGATGAGCATGGGCCTTACCCGGTTCATGAAAATTGCGGGAAAGCCGACATTGTTCATCTGCCTGTGGATCCAGTATCAGCTGGACAATTTTGCCACGGTGGATGAGGTCATGGCGCATCTGGGTGAGATCAACCAGGACGGCTGGTCCTGGCATTATTTCATTGCGGATAGAAGCGGTGATTATGCCATCGTGGAATACCTGGAAGACCGGATCGTGGTGTACCGGGACGAACAGGCGCCGGTGCCCATGTTGTGCAATTCATCCTACAAACGGGAACTGGAGCTGGTCAGCGGGAAGCCGACCCTGCTCACCCGGATCAAGAACATGATCGGCAAGCGGAGGCGGTTTCAGCGCGGGTTGCTGGCCCGGGAACGGCTGGCGGCCGACGCGGCGATGGACCTGGATAAAAAGGCGCGGGAAATGGTAGATATCATGGCGATCCGGGGGTGGAACAAGTGGCAGATCATTGCGGATCCGGTCAATCTGAAGGTTGATTTCCGCACCCATTGCAACCGTGTATTTCGAACGATTGACCTGACCCGGTTGGAACTGTCTTCGGGTTCACCGGCTCAGATCCTGGACATTCACGGTCCCGGTTCGGGTGATGTAACGGACAGGTTAAGCGACTTGTCAGTGGATGCGAATCGTGCCCTTGTCCGGGAACGGGCGGACTGGCTGTTCAAGGAACGGTTGACCGGGCTGATCGATATCGGGGTACCGGCCAACGCATACGGGGCCCGGTTTTCCGGCTACGCGGAAAAGATGCGGGACATAGATCGCTAACGGATTATCCGGTTTGTTGAATCCCTGCGCTATAATGCGGTTACGATTTTCTTACTGAATTGGAGATATTTATGACCACACTGCTGATGGGACTGGGGCGACAGGGATACCGGATGTTGGAACTGGCAATCGAACAGGGTCTGGCACCTGTGACGATTGTGGACAGTCGTCCCGAAACGGTTTCGCGGGCTGTAGAACAGTTCGGTTCACAGGTGTCTGTACCGGAGGAGAACCCGCTGGCATTACCGGATGACCGGCGGGCGGCCATGCTGGCAGGATTCAAGCTGGTGCTGGATGCGTTACCCTCTTTCCATTCGTTCGAGTTGATCAAATCGTGCATCCAGGCGGGTACCACGGTGGTCAGTGTGTCATTCCTGGAGGAAGACTTCATGTCACTGGATGCGGATGCCCGGGCAAACCAGGCACTGGTGATCCCGGATTGCGGCGGGGCACCGGGATTCTCCCACATGATGGCGGGCTATTCCGCACGGAAACTGGGCGGAGCAGAAAAGGTCATTATGAAGGTGGGGGCGATCCCCCAGAATCCGGAACCCCCGTTCTACCATTCCCTGACCTGGTCGGTGGAAGACCTCATGGAAGAATATTTTCGACCGGCCAAATGCCGGCATGACGGAAAGATCATGGCGCCCGACCCGTTCGCGGATATACAGGAAGAGCAGATCCAGGGGATGAAACTCCAGTCTTTTCTCAGTGACGGTGCCAGATCGTTTCTGCAGACCTATCCGGATGTCCCCCTCATGGAAGAGCGGACATTGCGGCACCATGGCCACCTGGCATTCATGGGGACGTTGCGGGATGCCGGTTTCCTGACACGGGAACCGGTGATGGTTGACCGGGACAGGGTGGTCCCATACCGGTTCCTGGCGTCCATGCTGGAAAAGCGGTTCGGCAACCTGCCACCGGAAGACCACTTTATCATGCAGGTGGAGGTGGAAGGTCCCGGCGGCCGACATCTCCATGACTACAACATGCCTTATGACGCTGTTTCCAATGTGTTCGGCCTGGTGAATTCCGTCGCCGTAACGGCCATCGAGGCGGCCGGTATGGTGCTGGATGGCACCATTCAGCGGACCGGCGTTTTGCCGTTGGAGCTGCTGGCGGAAGAAGAACCGTTCCGTCGTATGTCGGAAGCACATCGTCGCCTGGGCGGGTTGGTTGAACTGCAGATAGACAGGTAGCCGGACAGCCGGCAGGAGGGGAACCATGTGCGCCGGTCTTGCACTGTTTCGTGATATGCAGGAAGTAAAGGTGTTCTTTCCCAACCCCCGTGCCCGGTTGCTGTGCCGTACCGGAACGGGCATGGACATTGACGCGATCTGGGGCCGTCGAAATGAGAAGGAATACCCCGATTCCGGCCTCCCGGTAACCGGGTGGGCCCGGAAAGAGAGTCTGGCGGCCGGAAAATGGGACCGGTTTGATGGGGAAGAAGTCCTGATCCCCGCGTTGTCCTACATGGAGAAGGATGACAGGCGCCATTCCCACTGGTTTGAACTGGAGAAAGACCAGTTTCTGTGTGGCCTGCTGATAAGCTGGCGGGACCTCCGGTTTCTCTACATGGTCACGATTCCCACCCCGGAAGCCTATCGGCATATTCATCATCGGTGGGTGCAGATTCAGCGCATACAGGGAATGGACAAGCCCATGCCGCCGGAACAGTGGATCAATCGGGCACTTTTCTAGCAGTTGAATGAATGACCGGCCCGTTCGGGATGTATAGACGTCATGAACACACCAGTTGGAGGTGAATCATGAACCAGGATCAACATCATCTCAAGTTGCTGTCGATCTTTCACTATGTGGTCGGGGGAATGGCTTTTCTGTTTGCACTGATTCCGACCATACACCTGACCATCGGGACCATGATGGTTACCGGTCGCCTGGGGGGTAAGGGCGATGAGGTGCCCCTGGAAATGGTGGGTACCCTGTTGATTGTTATTGCACTGTTGTGGATGATGTCCGCGGTGATCTACGGCGTGTGCCTCATCCTGTCGGGCAGGGCGTTGTCTGCCGGTCGTTCCTACGTCTTTTCCATGGTCATGGCGGCCATCTCCTGCGCATTCATGCCGTTTGGCACGGTACTGGGCGTATTCACGCTCCTGGTCCTGATGCGGCCATCTGTCCGAAGCCTTTATGGGCGGGACGGCTGACAACCGTTATTCAGTGGACGCGAAGGTGCCGGTTTCCAGGAAGTGCGCAACCTGTTTCATGACCGGTCGACGCCACATGATGAACGGATGACTGGCATTGATCACCAGGTGATGGTCAATGCCGTCCGCTTTGGTCCGTTCCACTGGAACCGTACCGTCGTTGGGTCGGGGCAACACATCCTTGAACAGGGGATGGGCCCGGGCAGTTCCGGCAATGACGCCTGCCTGGATGTTTCCCCCCCATGAAAAACGCAGGCGGTCTGTCATGGCGTTGGTGGTCAGGTCTGCCAATACCGGGCCGAAAAACCATCGGAACATGGCGTTTGACTTGAAATGATCCGCCAGTTCACTGCCCTGGAGCGGCGGGGCCAGCATGACCAGCTTTACCGGTCTGTCGATATCCAGATCCTGTAACGCCAATGAGACCAGCACCCCGCCCAGGGAGTGGGTAACGAATGACACCGGTCGATCCGTGGCGCGGATTTCCGCTTCAATCAAGGGTCGGATGTGATCGCATACAAGGGACGCACAATCCTCTTTTCTGGACGGATAGTGCACCAGACGCGTGGAATGCCCCCTGTTGCGGAGATAACGGGCAACCGGTGCCATCGACAGGTGCAGCCGCGCAAGCCCGTGAAACAGCAATACATGGTGTCCTGAGGATGGTTTATTCGTCTTCAACGATCTCCGTTTCCGCCTGAGCCAGTGCTTGATCAATAACCTGAATCAGCTTTTCCAGCTCCGCGTCGGTTAGTTTTCCATCTTTCATGAACAGGAGCTTCCCCTCGGCATCAAATGTCAGCACCGCATAACTGCTTTTTTTCTTCAATCCCCATGCCGTTGCCAGGTAGAAGTCCATATCGCGGACATAAATGGTGTCCGGAAATTCTTTCTGTTTCTTCTTCAATATGGAATTGATAATGGCGTTGGGTTTCCAGGTGGCTTCCATATTGATCACAGCGATGGATCCATACCGATCCTTGGGATAATCTTTTGCTTTCAGGGCCTGTTCCACGTGAACATTCAATTCCTTGTCATCGGGGTCCACATACATCAGCGTGAACACTTTCCCCTTGATTTCGGTGGAAGACCATGGGGTACCGTCGACGCGACCGCCTTTTTTACCGGTCAATTCCAGTGCAGGGGGGACTTCTCCGGTTGTAACGGCCAGGGCCGCTGCGGTCAGCAACAGGGCCAGCAACAGGGACAGAACACGAAACAGTTTCATGGATATCGCTCCTTGTAAATGATGGCTATTCTAGCACAGGGAAGCGGTGCAAAAAAAACCGCCGGGATCCCCCGACGGTTTTTGACAATAACTGTGAAACGGAGACGATTCAGTTGCCCAGGACTTCCCGGACATGGGTCATGGCGAAGTCAATGTCTTCCTTCGTAATGACCAGGGGCGGTGCGAACCGGATGATCCAATCATGGGTTTCCTTGCACAATACACCACGTTCCTTCAGCGCGGTAGTATACTGGCGGGCCTTGCCGGCGGACTGTTTCAATACCACACCGATCAACAGGCCTTTGCCCCGAACCGTTTCGATCTTGTCGGAGTTGAGTCCGCGGAGTTGCGCCATGAAGTATTCGCCCATTTCCGCGGATTTCTTATCCAGTTCTTCATCAATCAGCACATCAATGGCGGCCATGGCAATGGCACTGCCCAGCGGGTTGCCGCCGAAGGTGGAGCCATGGGTGCCCGGTTTGAACACGCCCATGATATCTTTGTCCGCTGCAACGGCACTGACCGGATAAACACCACCACCCAGGGCCTTGCCCATGATGATGAGGTCGGGGTTTACGTTGTCATGCTGGAAGCAGAACGTCTTGCCGGTACGGCAGAAGCCGGTCTGGATTTCATCGGCGGCAAACAGGATGTTGTTTTCCTTACAGATGGTTTCGATACCTTTCAGGTAGCCTGCATCCGGCACCACAACGCCTGCTTCCCCCTGGATGGGCTCTACCATGATGCCAACAGTATTGGGGGTCACGGCCGCTTTCAGCGCGTCCAGGTTGTTGTATGGGACAACTTTGAAACCCGGGGTAAACGGACCGTAGTGTTCAAATGCATCCGGATCGGTGGAGAAGGATACGATGGTGGTGGTCCGGCCATGGAAGTTCTCTTCAAAAACAATGATTTCAGCCTTGTCTTTTTCCACGCCCTTGACCATGTATCCCCACTTGCGCATGGCTTTGATGGCGGTTTCCACCGCTTCCGCGCCTGTGTTCATGGGCAGAACCATGTCTTTACCGGTCAGATCGGCCAGTTTCTTGGCGAAGATCGGCCACTTGTCATTGTAAAACGCGCGGGACGTCAGTGTCAGGGTGTCCAGCTGGTCCTTGACAGCCTGAATGATCCGCGGATGACGGTGTCCCTGGTTGACTGCGGAATATGCAGACAACATGTCAATGTAGCGTTTGCCTTCCGGGTCTTCCACCCAGATGCCTTCCGCCTTGCTGATAACAACTGGCAGCGGATGATAGTTGTGAGCGCCAAACGTGGATTCCATTTCCATGAAATCTTTGGATGTGAACTGAGCCATATCCGGTTCCCTCCCAAACAAGTGTGGGGCCTCAGGCGCGTGCCCCTCGCGCATATGCGGTCATTCTACTGACCAAAACCCGGTTGGTCAATCACAGAGAGCGGACAAATCCGGATCATGCGCTGCAGAAATACCGTCGTGGACAGGGGGAATTCTGTTTGCCTGGACGGGGAGCGGGTGTACCCTTGAACAGATGCCTCAGGTAGAGGAAGCCAATGTTTAAGAAGCGAGTTCAAATCATGTTGACTGAATTGACAGATGCGGATGCCACCACGTTGTTTGCATACCGGTCCAACCCGGATGTGTGGCGGTATCAGACCTGGATACCCGCTTCGGTAACGGATGCATTTTCCTTTATCCGAACTTTTGGCCGTGTACGGGAACCCCGTGCTTCCGGTTGGACGCAATTTGCCATCAGGGATGGGGAAGCCGGGGAGCTTCTGGGGGATTGCGGCTGTCACATGTTGAAGGACCATGTTGCCGAAATCGGATATACCATTGCACCCGCCTTCCAGGGCAGGGGATATGCGACCGAAGCGGTACGTCAACTGCTGGCATTGCTGGGCCGGCAGAATGTTGTTCAGGTGATTGCCCGGACCGATGCACGGAACAGACCGTCAATGAAGGTGTTGGAAAAACTGGGATTTACACCGGACCCTTCTGCATCGGAAAGCTATTCGATGCGTGGGGAAACGGTTACGGATATCTGTTATGTGCGACACATACAAAAAAACAGTCCCTGACCTTGGCCAGGGACTGTGATAGATGATGACGAACAGTATGTTCAGCGCTGTTGATTGAGGATGACCGTGAAGCAGTTGCCGCCCCGATCATTCTCCGTTACAGACACCGTCCCCCTGTAAATACGGCTGATGTGCTTGACGATGGATAGACCCAGCCCGGTGCCGCCATTGTTGCGGTTCCGTGACCGGGACATGGTGTAGAATCGCTCAAAAATGCGTTCCCGTTCCGATTCCGGGATGACGGGTCCCCCGTCCAGCACATCAATTCGAATTTCGTCTGCATTGCAACCCACAATCACGTCAATCCGGTTGTCATCGCCATACTTGATGGCATTGTCCACCAGGTTGGTGATGATACTGGTCAGGTGCTCGTGACGGACGATGGCCCGGCAGCTGTCAAATGACAGGGAAACAGTTTGTTCAACGTCCCGGTAATGGGCTTCGATCTCGGATTTCAGGTTGTCCAGTTCCACCGGTTCGTCCACCCGGACAGCATCTCCCACGGCTTCCAGCGTATGCAGTTCGAGAATGTCACTGATCAGGTTGTTCAGGCGCCAGGTATGCCTGAAAATGATGTTCACGAACTTGTCACGGGATTCAGCATCCAGTTCCGGGTTTGATATCAGTGTTTCTGCGTATCCCTGGATACTGGCCATGGGTGTCTTCAGTTCATGGGTGATGTTGCCGATCAGTTCGCTCTTGTATACGTCGTACCGTCCCTGGTCGGTGATATCATGCATGACAATCAGGATGTTCCGGTCAATGGTGCGGATGTAGACTTCGAAAAAGCGTCCGTTCAGTTCCACACGGGGGAAGTATTGTTCGTCGGACTGCAGGATTGTTCGGAAGAACGAGATCAGTCCCGCATCACTGGGCTTTTCCAACAGGTTGTCGCCGGTATTCAATGCTGTTCCGAGGAGTTTTTCCACCTGCTGGTTGCTGTGGATCACAACCTGGTGTTCGTCCAGCAGCAGGATGGCTTCGTCCAGGGTGGACAGGATCTGGCCTGTCTTCTGCTGTTCGGCACGCAAGTCCTTCTGGTTTTCCAGCATGGACGTATAAATCCGGTACAGCAGACCGGAAACCCGAGCCATGCTGGGATTCCGGAATTCCGGGAAGTGGATGTCCGGCTGGTTGGTTTCGACCGCTTCTGCAACCATGTCCAGTTGTTGCAATGGTTTGGATATCTGACGGGCAAAGTAGAGTGAGATGAACCCGATCACAACCAGCAGGAAGATCAGTACGGTAATGACATATTGCTGCCAGTCCTTATGAATCCTCTCCACGTATGTCATGGGGTAGGCAATCCGCAGCACCATGTTGTTGGGCAGCGGTCTGGCGTAGTACATCATGTCCATCTTGATGGTGTCGGAAAACCGCTGGGAGAATCCTTCTCCCCGGACAATCGCCGTGATGATTTCCGTCCGGTCCCGATGATTTTCCATTTCCTGGATTTCTTCCGCGGACAGGTAGGAATCATCCATGACCACGCCGTCCGGTCGGATCAGGGTGATGCGCAGTCGCGTATTGTCCGAGATGGCCTGATATTTCCGGTGCCGGTCCAGGTTGAATTCCACATCATCCTTGAACTGGGACAGTATGGTCCACTGGTTCCGGATCTCATCTTTCAACTCATTGGTCGCGGATTGCACCATCATGGAGTAGGTATGGGAGAACGTCCACAGCAGGATCAGCACGATCGGGATATAGATAACGGCAAAGATACGGAGGAATGATTTCATGGTGTTTCCATCCTGTATCCGATTTTCGGTACCGACCGAAGGAGTTGTCCCCTGTCGCCCAGCTTCTTGCGCAGGGATGAGATATGGGCGTCCACGGTCCGGGTGAAGACATCGGATTCATATCCCCAGACGGTGTTCAATAACTGGTTCCGGGTGAACACTTTCTCCGGATTCTTGATGAACAGCAGCAGCAGGTCAAATTCCTTGCTGGCCAGTTGCACCTCATTCCCTTCCACCAGTACCCGGTGGGTTTCGGTGTTGATTTCAATGCCGGCATGGCTGGCCACGCTGCGTGTGGCGTCCTTGGTTCTTCTGAGCAAGGCCTTTACCTTTGCCAGCAGCACCTGGATGCTGAACGGCTTGGTGAGATAGTCATCTGCCCCCGCGTCCAGGCCCGTGACAATATCGGTTTCGGCGTTTTTTGCGGACATGATCATTACGGGTGTGTCGCCCACACGATCCATGTTCCGCATGAGTTTCAGGAATTGATCTCCCTGGAGTCCGGGAAGCATCAGGTCCAGCAGAATCAGGTCAAAATGGGCGTCTTCCAGCAGGATCAGCGCGTCATTGGCGTTATCCACTCCTTCAACCTGATAGCCTTTTGTTTCAAGATTGAATCGGACCAGCTCCAGCAGATCCGGTTCGTCCTCAATTGCCAGGATCCGTCTCATCTGGAATCTCCTCAAGCGGGACGTGTCGGATAACATCACCGGTTACCATGAAGTATACATTTTCCGCAATATTGGTGGTATAGTCAGCAATCCGTTCCAGTCCCTTGGCGATCATCATCAGGGCAAAGATGGCCTTGGTTTTCTTCAAATCTTCCGCCAGGTAGGTCAGCAGTTCCCGTAGAATCTGGTTGTTCAGATGATCCACCTGGTCGTCCCGCTGAATGATTTCCAGCGCATTGTCTGAATTCTTCTCCAGGTAGCATTGAACGGCGTCTTCCACCATCTGCGCCGCGGTGTTACCCATCTTGGGCAAATCAATGTAGGGTTTCAGCTGGGGATGTTCGTTAACACGGATCACGTCTTTGCAGATGGCAACGCAATGATCGCCGATCCGCTCCAGATCCACGATGATCCGGCTGGCTGCGGTGATGAAGCGAAGGTCCGCGGCCTTGGGCTCGTACAGTGCCAGCAGCTTCATGCAATGCTGGTCAATTTCCACGTCCAGTGAATCCACCTGTTCATCCCGTGCGATAACCCGTCGGGCCAGTTCCGAATTTCGATCTACCAGTGCCTTGACACTGTCCCGGACCATGCCCGTAACGGCGCTGCTCATATCGGCAATCATGCCTCTTAATTCGACATATTCCAAATCCTGGTGTCGCATGTGTTTCCTCCCGTATCAACCAAACCGACCGGTAACGTACTGTTCGGTCAAATCTTTTCCGGGCTTTGTAAATATCTTGTCCGTACCATCATACTCGATCATTTCCCCCAGGTACATGAAAGCCGTGTAGTCCGACACACGGGCAGCCTGCTGCATGTTGTGGGTGACGATGAGAATGGACACGGTTTCCTTCAGTTCGACCAGCAATTCCTCAATCTTTCCAGTGGAAATGGGGTCCAGTGCGGAGGTCGGTTCATCAAAGAGCAGAATCTCGGGTTCCACGGCCAATGCCCGGGCGATGACCAGCCGCTGCTGCTGACCGCCGGACAGGCCATTGGCGCTTTCTTTCAGACGGTCCTTCACTTCATCCCACAGGGCGGCCTGCTTGATGGCGGTTTCGACGCGGTCGGCCAGTTCCGCCTTGTTCTTGATGCCCATCAGCTTCAGCCCGTACGAAATGTTATCGAAAATGGTCATCGGAAAGGGCGTGGGTTTCTGGAACACCATGCCGATCTTGCTTCGCAGCAGGATCAGATCCATGCTGTCACCCAGTATATCCTGTTCGCCGAGCATGATGGAACCGGCGTACCGGTTGCCCGGATACAGGTCATGCATCCGGTTGAAGCACCGCAGGAATGTGGTTTTGCCACAGCCGGAGGGGCCGATCAGAGCCGTAATGTTGTGCCGGAATATATCCATGTCCACGTCTTTTACCGCCTGGTGCTTGCCGCCGTAGTAGAAGCTCAGGTTCTTGACACGGAGAATGGTGTCCGGCTGTGTGTTTTGCTGTTCGATATTCATGTCAGTTCTTGTACCTCCACTTGATGAGCAGCCTGCCCATGATCGTGACGATCAGAATCGCGAATGTAATGACGAATGAGGCCGCCCATGCGGTCGCATGCCAGTCGTCGTAGGGACCGGTGGCATACTGGTATATGGTGACGGTTAACGAGGGCATGGCCTCGTTCATGTTTGTCGTGAAAAATGCATTGTTAAATGAGGTGAACAGCAGCGGAGCTGTTTCACCGGCCACGCGGGCGATCGACAGGAGAATGCCCGTGAAGATCCCGGTGGCTGCGCCCCGGTAAACAACCTGGATGATGACCTTGTAGTAAGGGGCACCCAATGCGAACGCGGCTTCCCGCAGGCTCCAGGGTACCAGGGACATCATATCTTCCGTTGTTCGAATCACAACCGGGATCATGATCAGGGACAGGGCAACACCGCCGGCCCAACCATTAAACTGACCCACGGGTTTGACCAGGATCGCGTATACGAATGTACCAATGACAATCGACGGAACACTGACCATGATATCGGCCAGGGTGCTGAGAAAGCGGCCCAGCCTGCTGTGACGGCCATATTCAGCCAGGTAGGTACCGCCCAGGATACCAATCGGAATGCCGATTCCCATGGCTGTCAGGGTAATCATGATCTGACCCACGAATGCGTTTCGCAGACCGCCCCCTTCAAATCCCGGTGGGGCGGGGTCCTTGGTGAACAGGTCCCAGCTGATATAGGACATCCCATGACGCAGCACATCCCAGAGGATGAACACGAGCCAGAATATGCCCATCGCGGCTGCAAGACAGGAAGCGCCCAGGGCAATGTAGCCTTTGATTCGTCTTTTCTGTAATTCCGTCATGATCGTGCCTTCCGATTCACAATGGTCTTGGCCAGGGCCAGGGTGCCGAAACTCAAGATAAACAGAACCATGGCCAACAGGAATAACGATGATAGA
The DNA here is from genome assembly GCA_964506215.1 of uncultured Holophagae bacterium. Classification (GTDB taxonomy): domain Bacteria; phylum Acidobacteriota; class Holophagae; order Thermotomaculales; family Thermotomaculaceae; genus CAZDKZ01. The sequence goes on along the minus strand of CAZDKZ010000044.1, from coordinate 8,172 downwards.
TACAGGTCCGAATCCGCTTCGGTGAACTCATTTGCCAGGGTCACGGTAATTGTTGCGGATGCGTCAAACAGGGATTTTGCAATTTCATGGCGGTTCCCCAGGACAAAGGCCACGGCCATGGTTTCACCCAGGGCCCGTCCCATGGCAATGACAATACCGCCATACACACCCAGCTTGGAGTAGGGCATGATGACATTCTTGACCACTTCCCAGCGGGTTGCTCCAACACCGTAAGCGGATTCTTTCAGAATCTGTGGTGTCAGGTTGAACGTGTCCCGGGCGATGCTGGAAATGAAGGGAATAATCATAATGGAGAGGACGACAGACGCGGTCAGAATGTCAATCCCCATGGGATAACCGGAAAACAGTTTTCCGATGACAGGTATCGGCTCAAATGTTGCTTTCAGGAATGGTTCCACCGTGTTGGCCATGATGGGTGCAAATGTAAACAAGCCCCACATGCCATAAATGATGGACGGAATGGCCGCCAGCAGCTCAATGGCAGTGCTCAACGGGCCCTTCAGGAAATTGGGACACAATTCCGTGACGAAGATGGCGATGCCCAGGGATACCGGGATGGCAATGGCCAGTGCCAGGATGGTGGTGACAATGGTGCCGTATACCGTGGTCAACGCACCAAAATTCTCGCGAACCGGGTCCCAGTCAGCCGAGGCCAGGAACTTGAAGAAACCGAACTTTCTGATCGCCGGACCGGCTTCCAGGTACAGCGAAAGAAAGATGCTCCCGGCGATCACCAGAATCATGATAGCGGCGATCAACGTGGCCTTTGAAAAAATTGTGTCCAGTATGGTAAACCGTTTGTGTCTCATATGACGGTTCCTCGTAATCCAGTCAAGTATCTAACATTCAAAAACCAGGCGGAGCAGGGCTCCGCCTGTTTTAATGGGAGATCCAACGAACGAAAGGTTCAATAGAGGTTATGTTTCTTCCAGTAATCCCGAATGTTGTCTTTCAGGACGGAAGGCAGGGGAACATAGATCAGCTTCTGGGCGGCTGCATCGCCGTTGTTGAATGCCCAGTCGAAGAACTTCACAACTTTCTTGTTGGACTCCGGCTTTTCCTTGGCCATCATAATGAAGGTGGCACCTGCGATCGGCCAGGAACCGGCACCCGGAGCGTCCACCAGCCACAGGTAGTAACCTTTGTCCTGTTCCCACTTGGCATAAGCAGCAGCTTCCTTGAACGCTTCAAAAGACGGTTCCACGAAGTTGCCTTCCTGGTTGTCCAGCAGGACATAGTTCAGCTTGTTCTGCTTGGCATAAGCAAACTCAACGTATCCAATGGAGTTCTTGATCATCTTCACGTAAGATGCAACACCTTCATTACCCTTGCCACCGATACCGGCGGGCCATTTCACGGATTTGCCCTTGCCGACCTTGGTTTCCCATTCGGGATAGACAGTCGCAAGGAAGGTGGTGAAGATGGCAGTGGTTCCGGAACCGTCTGAGCGGTGGATAACAGCGATGTTTTCTTCTACTTTTTTCGGGGTTTTGGGAATTTCGATACCGGGGTTGGCGGCAACGATTTCCGGGTGGTCCCAGGTCTTGATTTCGCCGAGAAAGATCTTGGCCAGGGTTTTCCGCGGCAGCTTGATCTTGACGTTTTCCAGGCCTTCGATGTTCACCACCGGCACAACGCCGCCGATCACAGCCGGGAACTGGAGCAGACCATCTTTGTTCAGGTCTTCCGCTTTCAGGGGGGCATCGGTTCCGCCGAACTCAACCGTGCGGGCCTTGATCTGGCGAATGCCGCCACCGGATCCGATGGACTGATAGTTGACCTTGTTACTGGTTGCCTGGTGGTACATGTGTGCCCAGGCTGTGTATACCGGATACGGGAACGAAGCGCCGGCACCATTCAGGGTTTCGCCGGCAGTTACGGAAATGGAAGAAACAGCAAAGAGCAGTGTAAGCATCAGTGTTTTGAACTTCATGTTCACCTCCTACAGGCGACATGATAAACACCGGGGGTATGAGAAGGGTGGGGGAGTTGTAAAGAAAATGTAAAGAGGTGAATTGTCCGGTTTTTGTATGGTGAAAGGTGAAACCATGAGGGGCAGAGTCGGTAGTTGGTTGGCGGATTCTTGATGCTTCCTCAAGATGGTTGTTGGTGGGGTAGTCTTCAGGAAAACTCTTGATGGGTACCCCCACCCCTCATGTAACTGGTTTCACCCTTTTGAATACGATCACCACGATTCAGTTGTTTCAGGCAATCAGCTTTTTTTATTCGATTCCCACGATTGCCTTGATGTATTGTAACCGTTCATGCAGCTCCGGGTTCCGGCTGCTGGTGCGACTGACCTTGCCACGGAACGCATTTATTGTCTCATATCCCTTGTCATTCATCCAGTCTGCCAGTTCCTTCCGGATCTCGTTGATCCGTTCCAGACCGTTCAGAAACAGGGTGGAGCAGAGTTGGGTGACGGTTGCGCCGGCCAGCAGCTGTTTGATAACGTCCTTGCCGGTGTGGATACCGGTAGAGGCAGCCAGGTCACAATCCAGTGAATCGGAGAGAATGGAAATCCAGCGGAGTGACAAAGACAATTCTTCTGATGAACTATACGGGTTGCCCGCAACCGGACGCACATTATTGATATCAATGTCGAACCGGTAGAACCGGTTGAAGAGTACCAGCGCGGATACGCCACGCCATTGGAGATGGCGGGCCATATCGGTCATGGAAGAGAAGAATGCACCCAGTTTGACCGCAACTGGGATTTTCAGTTCCAGCTTGATGTTGTCCACGATGTCGAAGACATGCTGGCGGACCTTTTCATCGGTCCACATGGGATCAACCGGGAGAAACGCAATGTTCAACTCGAGCGCATCCGCACCGGCGTCTTCCAGTTTCTTCGCATAGTCCGTCCAACCGGTGGCGGAGATACAATTGAGACTGGCAATGATGGGAATGTTCAGGTGTTCCTTACAGTCCCTGATCAGCTTCAGGTAGACATGGGCATCCATTTCCATCTGAAGACCGCGGACATACTGTTCCGCTTCCGGATGCCAGTCTGCTTCACCATTGGGCAGGGCGGCATTGGCCTGGTGTTCGATCTGTTCTTCAAAGAGGGACTTCAATACAACCGCTCCGGCACCGGCTTCTTCCAGCTTCCGGATATTCTCCAGGGAGTTTGAGAGACGGGAACTTGCAATCACCAGCGGGTTTTCCAGTTCCAGTCCCATGTAGCGCGTTTTCAGATCGGGCATGGGTTCCTCCAGTGAACGGGTTAATCTGTCGGGGTCATTATACCCATAACCAGCGGATCTGGTCATCGAAATTGTGAAAAAACCCATTTAACGAACTTGAAAAGCAGGGTTCCCCTTGATAGGATGCAGCTGACGGTTCAAACATGTTCAGAGTAGAGCGGGAACCGGGACTTTCACCAGAATCAACAGCCGGATCGGGCTGGTTCGGCAGAACGACTGTTATGGTCGATATCAGGTAGTGTTTTCAAAGAGATGAAAGGGACTGTTACGCAGGACTCCAATGCGGATCGTGTGACAATCGATCTGGCCCGGGAAGAAGGCACGCCGACCGAATGTGAAGGGTGCGGTTTCCGGCATCAGTGTGCATTGCCGGATCAGCAGCAATTGACCTTCACGAAGGGTGAACTGGACCTGAAACTGACACCGGGTGATCCGGTGGAAGTGGTGGTGCCGCCCCGCGTGGTCATTCTACTTTCTGTTTCTGTTTATGTGTTACCGGTGTTACTGATGGTCATCGCGGCTGTGCTGGGCAGCCGGTATGGCGAATGGATATCCGTCGGTGCTGGATTCTGCGGGCTGGGCCTGGGACTCCTGTTCAATGTCGTTCTCAATAAAATGATTCCCATATCAAGAATTATATCTGTCAAAAGGGGTGCTGAATGAATGTTGTGCTCTACACGGCGCTGTCCATCGGCGGGATTGCGTTCGTGGCCGGTGTTGTGCTGTTCATCGCGGCAAAGAAATTCGCGGTCAAGGAAGACCCGATGATCGACGTGGTGGAAGAACTGTTGCCGGGTGCCAATTGCGGCGGGTGCGGATTTGCCGGTTGCCGGGCTTTTGCGGAAGCCCTGGTCAATACCCGGGATGAAGAATTGCGCTGCCCGGTTGCCAGCGCGGATGCAACCGCAGAGATTGCGTCCCGGCTGGGCATGGAAATGGGCGGTGATGATCGGCGGGTGGCACGGATTCTCTGCCAGGGCGGCAACAAGGCCCGGCATCTTGGCAGCTACAGCGGTGTAAAAACCTGCCTGGCGTGCACCGTTTCCGCTTCCGCGGACCTGGTCTGTCCGTACGGATGCCTGGGATACGGAGACTGCCTGGAAGCATGTCCCTTTGACTGTATCTCTATTGTGGACGGTGTGGCGACGGTGAACGAAGACACCTGCACCGGTTGCGGCATGTGCGTTTCCGCCTGTCCCAGGAAATTGATCGAATTGCAGCCATTTACAAAGAAAGTACATGTTTCCTGCCAGTCAAAGGATTCGGGTGCATTGGCGAAGAAATATTGTCCGGTGGCCTGTATCGGCTGCAAACTCTGTGTGAAGGCCTGTGAATTTGACGCGATTGATTATGAGCCCTTCCTGGCGAAGATCAATCCGGAGAAGTGTACTCTTTGTGGTGCCTGCGTGGATAAGTGTCCCACCAAGGCCATCCTGTTTCCGGAGCGGGAACAGTTTGAGGTAAAGACCGTGGGAGGTGAATCATGAAGGCCGTCACATTCAAGGTCGGCGGTATTCATCCCGATGATCAGAAGAAACTGTCCGCGCTCCGCGAAATCACACCCATTGCGTTGCCGGATGAATTGGCCGTTCCGTTGAATCAGCACCTGGGCAAACCGGCGACCAGTCTGGTGAAACCCAATGATGAAGTGACGGCAGGGCAGCAGATCGGTGAAGCAGACGGATTCATTTCCGCCCATGTTCACAGCCCGGTATCCGGCGTGGTGAAGAAGGTGGAACGGCGCATGTCCGCACTGGGCACAGTAGAGAACATGGTGCTGATTAAGGTTGACAGGGAGAAAACCGAAGCGGATCTGAAAGCATTTGAAGAAATAAAGCAGACGGACCCCCTGTCCTGTGATCCGAAGGAATTGCTGGACATGATCAAGAACGCGGGCATTGTGGGCCAGGGCGGGGCGACCTTCCCCACCCATGTGAAGCTGGCACCGCCCCCGGACAAGAACATCGACCTGGTGGTGATCAATGCGGCCGAATGCGAACCCTACCTGACCGCAGACCACCAGTTGATGCTGGAAAAACCGGACGAAATGCTCATGGGAACCCGGATCGTGATGCATATCCTGGGTGTGACCAAGGGCATTATCGGCGTGGAAGTGAACAAACCCGATGCCATTGCATTGCTGGAGAAACGGATTCGGGAAACGGGAGCGGAAGGCATTGTAGTTGCACCGTTGAAGACCCGATATCCCCAGGGCGGCGAAAAGCAGCTGATCCAGGCCGTATGCGGCCGTGAAGTACCGTCCGGTAAGCTCCCCTTCGATGTGGGCGTGATGGTGCAGAACGTCGGCACCGTGGTATCTATTCAGGAAGCGGTTGTTCATGGCAAGCCATTGATTGACCGGATCACAACGATCACCGGTTATGTCAATCGTCCCGGAAATTATCGGATTCCGACGGGGATGCCGTTTGAACACGCCATCAACGAAGGGGCGGATGGATTTCCGAAAAGCGACCAGGTGGGTGCCGTGATCAATGGCGGCCCCATGATGGGCAAGAGTGTCCGTCAGCTGGATGTACCGGTGGTCAAGGGCACATCGGGCATCCTGGTGTTTTCCGCCGACCAGGTGGATGCACAGCCCGAGGGGCCCTGTATCCGTTGCGGTCGCTGCGTGGATGCCTGCGCCATGGGCCTGATGCCTACCGAGCTGGCCATCGCGGCGCAGCAGAAGAATCCGGACGGACTGGCCGATGCCATGGATTGTATTGAATGCGGCAGTTGTTCCTACGTATGCCCCACCGGTCGACAGCTTGTCCAGTGGATCCGGGTCGGCAAGACAATTTTCCGGAACGCCAGGAGGAGTTGACCATGGATAAATTGTTGATGAAATCCTCACCCCATATCCGGTCAGCAGAAGACCTGAACCGGGTGATGTACGATGTGGTAATCGCACTGCTGCCGGCTTGTGGCGTCAGTGTGTGGTTTTTTGGCTGGCAGAGTCTGATTGTCCTGGTACTGGCTTCGGTCAGTGCCCTGGTATTTGAAGCCGCCTGTCTGAAACTGGCGGGTAAGGCAAATATCCGGGCAACCGTGTTTGACGGTTCCGCGTTGATTACCGGTATCCTGGTGGCCATGAACATCCCGGTGAACTCCCCGTGGTGGATGGTGGTGACCGGCAGTTTCGTGGCGGTGGTCATTGCCAAGCAGGTCTTTGGCGGGCTGGGATACAACATCTTCAACCCGGCTCTGGTGGCCCGCGTGTTCCTGTTGATTTCATTCCCGGTGCAGATGACCCACTGGATCCAGCCCAGTTACTTTACCGGAGAAGCAATCACTGCGGCCACACCGCTGGGCATGCTGAAAACGGAAGGCCTGGCCGTCATGCAGCAGACCTATGGTCACATGGACCTGCTGGTGGGTAAGGTAGGCGGTTCCATGGGCGAAATGTCCGCCCTGGCATTGCTCCTGGGCGCCTTGTTTCTGCTGGCACGCCGGGTGATCAGCTGGGAAATTCCGGTATCGGTGCTGGGTACACTGGCCGCCTTTACGGGCATTTTCTGGATGATCAATCCGGAAAGGTATGCGGACCCGGTATTTCACCTGCTGTCCGGTGGTGCCATCCTGGGTGCCTGTTTCATGGCCACCGATATGGTGACCTCGCCATTGACCCGGAAGGGTATGCTGATTTTCGGCTTCGGTATCGGCCTGTTGACTGCGATTATCCGGCTGTTTGGCGGATATCCGGAAGGGATCTCCTTTGCTATTCTCATCATGAACGCGGTTGTGCCGCTGATTGACCGGGTAACTGCACCGAAGAAATTCGGTACGGGAGGTGCGGCATGAAGGGATTCAAGGATGTGATTATCCTGGTGCTGATTGCCACCTTTGCAGGCATTGCATTGTCCGGTGTATACCTGGGCACAAAGGAACGGATTGAACTGGCCAAGCAGAGAGAACTGCAGGACGCGTTGAGCAAGGTATGCCCGTTCCTGGAAGGTGAATATGAAGAAGTCCTGTTCAACCACGAGGGAACCGATATCCAGCTGTACGTGGTCCGGAAGGACGGCAAGCATGCGGGGGCCGGTATCAAGATGATCACATCCGAGGGCTTCAGCGGAAACATTACTTTCCTGATGGGTGTGGATGCGGAACACCGGATGACCGGTTTGTACATCCTGGAACATAAGGAAACACCGGGCCTGGGCACCAAGGCCGCGGAGAAGGAATGGTGGGGCCAGATGATGGGCAAAGGTCTGGACAACTTCACTTTCCGGGTGACGAAGGACAAGGGTGACGTTGATGCCATCACGGCTGCCACCATCACGTCCCGTGCGGTTACCCATGCGGTGGGGCGCGGGTTGGCTGTGTGCCGGGCATACCTGGATCAACAGCTCCCCGTGGACGAAGTGATCGAACCGGAATCGGATTCGGATGAAGCAGTGGCCGCTGAACCGGTCGCGGCAGATGAACAGGAGGTGAACGATGGCCGGTAAACAATCCATCGGTACCATGTTCAAAGAAGGTTTGTGGAACAGCAACCCGGTGTTCATCCTGCTGTTGGGTATGTGCCCGGTACTGGGTGTGACCAGCAGTGTGGAAAACAGCCTGGGCATGGGCATTGCGACCACCTTTGTGCTGTTCATGTCCAATATCGTGGTGTCCCTGCTCCGGAACGTGATTCCCAAAAAGATGCGTATTCCGTGCTTCATTGTGATCATTGCATCATTTGTGACCATTGTGGAAATGGTCAGCCAGGCATATACACCGGCCCTGTACAAGTCGCTGGGTCTGTTCATTCCGTTGATTGTGGTCAACTGTATCGTGCTGGGACGGGCGGAAGCATTTGCATATAAGAATGGTTTACTCCGTTCCATGGTGGACGGACTGGCCATGGGAATCGGCTTCACGTTTGCCCTGGTGTGCATGGGCGCTGTCCGGGAAGTGCTGGGCGGCGGCGCATTCCTGGGTATGGACCTGTTCGGCAAGG
>CAZDKZ010000043.1:0-20426 GCA_964506215.1 uncultured Holophagae bacterium | reverse complement strand
AGTATTCGACCACGTGGCGGAGCCCAATTTGATCCAGCCCACGTTTATTACGGAATATCCCATTGAAGTCTCTCCCCTGACCAAGAGCATGCCGGACGATGACCGGTTCGTGGACCGGTTTGAATTGTTCATGGCAGGCATGGAACTGGCAAACGCTTACAGTGAGTTGAATGATCCGGATGAACAGCTGCGTCGGTTCCAGATGCAGTTGGGTGAACGGGAGAAGGGAGACGACGAGGCACAGATGATGGATCAGGATTTCCTCAACGCCATGGAGCACGGAATGCCCCCCACCGGCGGACAGGGAATCGGGATCGACCGGCTGGTTATGGTACTGACCAACTCAACGTCCATCCGGGACGTCATTCTGTTCCCCTACATGCGTCCAAAAACTGATGAAAATTGAACGATTTATCTCATTCCGCTATCTGAAGGCCCGGCGAAACCAGGCCTTCATCGGGGTGATCACCCTCATCTCGGTACTGGGGATCATCATCGGCGTCATGTCGCTGATTATTGCCCTGTCCCTGATGACCGGATTCCATAACAAGATGCAGGAAAACCTGCTGGCGGCAAATTCGCACCTGACGGTCCACGGTCTCAGCGGGACCATGACCGAAGATGAACGGGCGGAAGCCGAGTCCATTATCCGCGCCACGAAGGGATTTACCGGGATTTCACCGGTCATTCTGACGCAGGGACTGGTCCGGGGTGGCGTGTCCACCGAACCGTCACCGGTGGTGGTCAAGGGGATTGAACTGGACACTGAAAAACAGGTCACCGGGATCCTGGATTCCATCCAACTCACATCCCTGAAAGAACATGACATTCTGATCGGCAGCGAACTGGCCAAACGCCACGGTATTTTTGAAGGGGACCGGGTCACACTGATGTTCTTCCGTCCCACCCAGACACCACTGGGCATCATGCCCAAGATGCGCACCTACACCGTGGCCGGCGTGTTCACCAGCGGGATCCATGAGTATGACAAGACCTGGGTGTTTACCCGGCTGGACAACCTGGCCCGGGTGATGGACAAAAACGGGGGCATTGACTTTCTGGGCATCCGGACGACGGGCATTAACCAGATCGACCGGTTTCGCCAGGACCTGCTGGACACGCTGCCGCCGGGCCTGTTTGTCATCGACCTCAGGGAAACCAATGCACGGCTGTTTGCCGCCATCAAGGTGGAGAAACTGGTGGTTTCCCTGATCATCGGACTCATTGTGCTGGTCGCCGCGTTGAATATCACCTCCTCGCTGGTATTGATGGTGATGGAAAAGCACCGGGATATCGGTATCTTGATGGCCATGGGCATGGACCGGAAACGGATCATGAAAATATTCCAGGTCCAGGGACTGGTGGTAGGCCTGGTGGGTTCCACCATCGGATGCAGCCTGGGTGCGGCGGTTTCATTGCTGATGGACCGGTACAAGGTGTTGAAACTGCCACCGGATGTGTATGATTTCCTTTCCTACATTCCGTTTGAAGTGCGACCGATGGATATCGTAATCGTATTCGTGGCTACCACCTTCATCAGTTGGGTGGCTACACTCTATCCGTCCCGGCGGGCAGCATCACTGAACCCGGTGGAGGCCATCCACTATGAATAAGCTGCTGGATGTCAACGGAATCTCCCGCCGCTATCCCATGCAGAATGGCCATGTGACGGTTTTTGAAAACCTTTCTGTGAACCTGGATTCAGGTGAATTCCTGGCGGTTACCGGCGTTTCCGGGGTGGGCAAGAGTACATTGCTGAACCTGGTGGGCCTGCTGGACAAACCGGACAGTGGTGAAATCACGCTCCAGGGAACCGCCTACAGCACCCTGACCACAGATCAGGCCAGCCTGTTCCGCAACCAGAAGATCGGCTTTGTGTTCCAGTTTCATCACCTGCTGCCGGAATTCACGGTACTGGAAAACGTGGCCATCCCCTATGCCATCGGTAACGGATCATTTGACACCGGTATGGAGAAGGCGAAAGAACTGCTGGATGCCGTCGGCCTCAGCGACCGGTTGGACCATTTTCCGGCCATGCTGTCGGGCGGCGAACAGCAACGAACTGCCATTGCAAGATCGTTGATTAACAGCCCATCCCTGCTGTTGATGGATGAACCCACGGGCAACCTGGATCCGGCCACAGGCGACCGGGTAATGGACGTGCTGGAAGCCTTGCGAAACAAGCGTTCTTTCGGTTGTATACTGGTCACTCACAACATGAAAATCGCAGGCAGGTGTGATAGAATCTTCCCGATACGACGAAACGGAGAACCTTATGCTGGAGAAGTACTCGGATAAGGCTCGGCGGATTTTGTTCTTTGCACGGAACAAGGCCGCCCAGTTCTCAAATCCATACATCGATACCGTCCATATCCTCCATGGAATCCTCATGGAAGAGGATGCGTATATCAGCCGGCTGTTTCGCCAGTTGAGCCTGGATACGGTCCGGATGCGCCGTGCCATCGACACCATCTGTCTCAAGATGGGCCGGTCCAGTCACGTGGGTGACATTCCCATGACCGACGCCGCATCCAAGCTGCTGCAGATGGCCGTCCGGGAAGCCTTCACTTTGGGCGAAGAAAAGGTCGAAGTGATTCACATCTTCCTGGCCATGCTCTCCCAGCACACATCCACTGCTGTCAGCGCCCTTCGTGAATCCGGGCTGGGCAGCCTGATCGAAGCCAAGAACCAGGTGATTAACGACATCATGCTGGAAGAAGACGAAGAAATCGGTGAAGAAGAAGGATCGGACCAGAAACTGCCTGTCCTGTCAAAGTTCGGCCGGGATATTACCCGGATGGCCCGGCGCGGCCGGTTTGACCGCTGCATCGGACGGGAACGGGAACTGGACCGGATCATTCATATCCTCACCCGCCGCCGGAAAAACAACCCGCTGCTCCTGGGCGATGCCGGTGTCGGCAAAACCGCTATCGTGGAAGGTCTGGCAACACGGATCGCCAACGGTGACGTCCCTGCCCCGCTCCAGGACCGGGTAATTTATGGTGTGGACATATACAATATTGTTGCGGGCACCAAGTATCGCGGTCAGTTTGAAGAACGGCTGCGGGATATCATGGAAGAAGCATCCGCCAACAATATCATCCTGTTTATCGATGAATTTCACTCCATTGTCGGTGCCGGTTCCGCGGAAGGTTCCCTGGATGCCGCCAATATTCTCAAGCCGTCACTGGCCAGAAGTGAAATCCAGGTCATCGGTTCCACCACCCACAAGGAATTTTCCAAGACCATAGAGAAAGACAAGTCATTGATGCGCCGTTTCCAGACTGTACCGGTCATTCAGCCGACCCCGGAAGAAACCATCGCGATCCTCAAGGGAATCCGCGACCGGTATGAAGACTTCCACCAGGTCCGGTATGAAAATAAGGCCATGGAAATCGCCGTCACCTTATCCGAACGATATATCACCGATCGGATGCAGCCGGACAAGGCCATTGACCTGCTGGACGAAACCGGTGCCCGGGTCAAGCTGCGCCACATTGCCAGCCAACTGGACACCAAGTCCAGGGAACCGGGTCCGGATGATGAACTCCAGGCCCTCCGTGACCTGTTCCCGGATCCGCGGGCAACAGAAGTCCTGAAACAGCCCGAAGGAAACGAGGAAACAACGGACAAGGAAAACTGGCCCGCTGTCACCGTACCGGATATCGAAGAAGCCGTCTCCGTATGGACAGGGATTCCCGTCACTGCGGTTACCGCCAGTGAGCGGGAACGGCTGCTCAATCTGCGTGACTACCTGGTTTCCCGGGTTGTCGGCCAGGATCCCGCCGTGGATACGTTGGTCAAGGCCATCAAGCGTGCCCGACTGGGCATGGCCACCCCGGACCGCCCCACCGGTGTTTTCCTTTTCCTCGGACCGACGGGGGTGGGAAAAACTGAACTGAGCAAGCAGCTGGCGACCTACCTGTTCCGTTCCGAGCGGAACCTGGTCCGCTTTGACATGACGGAATACATGGAAAAGCACGCAGTATCCCGCCTGATCGGGTCACCTCCCGGCTATGTCGGGTATGAAGAAGGGGGCCAGCTGACCGAGACCGTCAAGAAAAAGCCATATGCGGTTGTGCTGCTGGACGAAATTGAAAAGGCCCATCCGGACCTGATCAATGTGCTGCTCCAGATTTTCGATGAAGGCCGGATTACCGATGCATTCGGAGAAACCATCAATTTCCGCAATACGATCATTATCATGACTTCTAACGTCGGGTCCCGGATCATCAACGAGGAAGGCGGCATGGGTTTCGTTACCGGGGAACCGGACGTGCCCGAGAACAAGAGTGAACGCATCATGAAAGAAGTCCGCAAGTTCTTTGCACCGGAATTCCTGAACCGTATCGACGATACCATTGTCTTCAATCCTCTCGGTCCCAAGGAACTGGGAGAAATCGTTTATATTCTGATTAATGACCTGAACGAACTGCTCATTGAGAAGGGAATGCGGGTCCGTCTCAGTCCTGAAGCCACCAACTGGATCACCGAACAGGCATGCAAAGAGATCAAGTATGGCGCCCGTCCATTGAAACGCGCTATCCAGGTTCACATCCAGGACCGCCTCTCCGATCTCATCATTGCCGCCGGTGAAACCTTCCAGGGTGAATACCTCTTCGAGGTGAAAGAAGATCAACTGTCCGTACGCAAGCTCAGTGAAATTCTGGAGGTTAAATGCTGAAACCCCTGCGACAACTGGTGATTCTCCTGATGGTACTCTGTTCTTTTACAGCCTACGCCGAAGTCATTGAAGCCATCCGGATTGTCGGCAACGCCCGAATCTCTACCCAGGCAGTCTTCTATCGTATTCGAAGCGCCGAGGGGGAAGAACTCGACCTGGCAACTGTAAGTGAAGACGTGAAACGGCTCTGGAACCTCAATGTGTTTGCCGATATCAAGGTTGACATTCAGGACGGAGAAACCGGAAAAGTCTTGACCTACATGCTGCGGGAACGGCCCATCATTAAGGATTTCCGCTTCTTCGGAAACCATGCATTCGGACCGAACCTGTTGAAAGACAAGCTGAAAGAGGAAGGTATTCTACTTCGAATCAACACCCAGCTGGACTTCAATGAAGTCAGCCGCATCAAGATGAAAATCATGGACCTTTACAAGGGTAAGGGATACCAGAACGTCCGCGTGGAACAGACCCTGGAAAGCACGGGAGCCGGTGACGCATATGTTACCTTTACCATCTATGAAGGCGGCAAGGTCCGGGTTCACGGGGTGCAGTTCACCGGGAACCAGGTGTTTTCCGACAAGAAATTGCGCCGGGCCATGAAGAAGATCAAAGAGCACAGCATGCTTTCGTTCGTGACTTCATCCGATGTCTATTCTGAGGAAAAATTTGATGAAGACCTGGACAACCTGCGCTCCCGTTATTGGAAAAAGGGATACAAGGATGTATTCGTCGGCCGGCCGATCATTGAAATTATTGACGAAACGTCCGAGAAACAGAAACAGAAGAACCTGGAACGGATGAAGTTTAACAAGAAGGTCAAGCAGGATCTTCGCATGCACCTGACCATCCCCATTTTTGAAGGGGACCAGTATACCATCGGAGACGTTTCGTTCGTGGACAACAAGCTCGTTCCGGACACCACACTGGCTGATTCATGGGAACTGGAACCGGGCGATCCGTTTGATGTGGGCAAAGTCAATGAATTCCAGACGGAGATTGAGGAAATCTACAACGATGCCGGCTACCTTCAGTTCTTCATGGAACGCATACCCGAAAAGCGTGCGGATAACCGCGTTGACCTGACTTTCAAATTCGACGAAGGTGAACAGTTTACACTGCGGCGCCTGGAATTTGAAGGAAACGTGGTCACACGGGACAAGGTGTTGCGCCGTGAATTCATGATTTCGGAAGGCGCACCGTTCCGTCTTGAAATTTTCAAGAACAGTATGCTGAAAATCAATCAGTTGGGATTTTTTGATGTGACCCAGTCGGACCCGGATGTTGATCTCAACCCGGAAGATAACTCAGTGGATGTCTTGATCAAAGGCCAGGAAAGCGGCGTAAACGAAATCAACTTCGGTGGCGGTTACAGTGAATATGCCGGCTTCTTCCTCCAGACTTCCTATTCCACACGCAACTTCCTGGGCCGCGGTGAACAGCTGCAGCTCTCCGCCTCTCTGGGCAGCAACATTACCTACTACAATATTTCATTCACCGAACCCTGGATTTTTGACTATCCCCATTCGTTCACCGTAAACCTGTTCAACAGTGATACCAGCTACTACAACTATGAACGACAGAGTAAAGGGTTCAGCCTGGGATTCGGTTTCCGCCTGAAACCGTTCCTCACCTACAGCGTTGCTTACCGTTATGAGATTGTAGACGTTCCCGGATCCTCGCTGCAGACCAACAGCGTATTCAAACCAGTCAGCAACCGCCTGACCAGTTCGATTACCCAGTCCCTGCAATACAACACCTTGAACCATCCGTTCATGGCCACCCGAGGCAGCAAATACGCGCTGTCTCTCGAATGGGCGGGCTGGCAGCTGGGCGGTGATGATCTCAAGTATGAAATCAACCTGCGCCTCACCAGAATGTTCAAGGGACCAAAGAGCACCGCATTCCTGATCAACAGCCGCATCGGTTACCAGAAACCGCTGGGTTCAAACAATACGATCCAGTACTATGATCGATTCTTCATTGGCGGCGAAAGTACCGTACGCGGATATGAACTGAGAACGATTTCCCCACGTGATTCCCAGTCCAATTATCCCATTGGCGGAACCAAGATGTTCATGGCAAACCTGGAGTGGATCCTGCCCATCGAAAACCGGTTCCAGTTTGCATTGTTCTATGACATTGGCGGCGTCTGGCTGGAAGACCAGTCCTTCTTCGCTTCCGAAGAACCGCTTAAGAGTTCATGGGGTGTGGAAGCCCGGTTCAATCTGCCGGTATTCCAGATGCCCATTCGGTTAACCTACGGTATCCCCCTTGACGATGTTTACGGACAGGACAAGGGTGGAAACCTCGAATTTACTGTTGGCACAATCTTCTAATTTCCATAAGGAGTGTATTGGTTATGAAGAAACTCATGGTTGCTGTTGTGGTACTGGCTGGCCTGTTGGCCGCTGCGAATGTTCAGGCACAAACCCGTATTGGTGTTGTGGATGCGGACCAGGTAATTTATCAGTCCGCCAAGGGCAAAGCCTTCCTGAAAGAACTCGAAACCTATGCAAAGCAGAAGGACGAGGAAATCAAAGGCGTCGTAGCTGAAGCCAAAACCCTGCAGCAGGAATACCAGAGCAAGTTGGCATCATTGAGTGAAGACAAGCGGCTTGATATGGAAAAACAGCTTGGAAATTACCAGACCCGTATTCAGCGGATGCAGGAAGACGCCAAGCGTGAATTCACGATCAAGCAGCAGACCGGCTTCGAACGGTTCCGGAAAATCCTGCAGCCCATCGTAGAAGAAATGGCCAAGGAAAAGGGCCTGGATATCGTATTCAGCCGCGCCCAGAGTGGTATTGTCTATCTCTCACCGGCTGTTGACCTGACGGCGGAGGTTGTCAAGAAATTTGATGTGCAGTAATTCTGCTGTTCAACTTTCACAACTTGCTGAACAGTTCGGCTGTCTGCTGAAAGGTTCGGACGTGACCATTACCGGGGTGGCCGGCATTGATGCCGCCACCCCGGCTTCACTTGTCTGTTTACGGGACAAGCGGCACGCCGAGACGGCAAAACACTGTGGTGCAGGTGCCATCCTTACGACAGATCTGCTGTCCGGGGATCTGCCGGAACCGTTGCTGGTCACAGATGATCCCCACCTGGCATTTATCCGAATCCAGCGTCTGTTCCTGAACGCCCCCGCCGTACACACGGCCCCTGAAATGACCTTTGTCCATCCAACCGCCTCGGTTTCGGATTCGGCCCTGCTGGCCCCGTTCTGCTATGTGGGCGCCCATGCTGCCATCGGCCCCGACGTGATACTGGAATCCGGCGTCCGCGTCATGGATGGTGCCGTTATCGGCGAACGGACACGGTTGAGTCCAAACGTCGTGGTCATGGAAAACTGCAGGGTCGGATCGGATTGCATGATTGGTCCGTCCACCGTAATCGGCAGCGAGGGCTACGGATATCATTTTGCAGAAGGTCGACACCATAAAGTACCCCAGACCGGGATCGTTGTCATCGAAAATGACGTGGAAATTGGTGCCTGCGTCACCATTGACAGGGCCACGTTCGGTGAAACTTCGATCGGAGAAGGGACACGCATTGATAACCAGGTGCAGATCGCACACAATGTTCATATTGGAAACCATGTCATCATCGTGGCACAATCCGGAATCGCCGGGAGCACGGATGTGGGGGACTATGCCGTCCTGGCCGGAAAAGCCGGGATTGTGGGACACATTCGTATCGGTAAAGGTGCCACTGTCGGTGGCGCGTCCGTTGTCACACGCTCCGTCCCTGATGGTGAATTTGTTACCGGTTACCCCGCTGTCCCACACCGGGAATGGAAGAAGCAGATGGTCCACTTGAGCCGACTTTCCCGGCTTGCGGATCAGGTTAAACAATTATGGAAAGACCGGAACCCGGACAAAGGTACAGGTGAACACACCGACCGGGGTTCCGCAGAGGAGAATCGCTGAGGAGGCGTCTGTTGTCCGGAATCATTGAATACGATGAAATCAAGGCAATCCTGCCGCACCGTTATCCCATGCTCTTGATTGATCGGGTACTGGAATACACTGAGAATGAGTCCATTCGGGCTTACAAGAACATCACCGGTAATGAAGAATATCTTCAGGGCCATTTTCCCCGTCGGGCAATCATGCCCGGTGTACTGCTGATTGAGGCGATGGCCCAGGCCGGCGGCATTCTACTGTTGAAAAGTCGACAGGAAGAAAACAGCCTGGTTTACTTCACAGCAATTGAAAAGGCACGGTTTCGGAAACCGGTCCGTCCCGGAGACCGTGTTGAGTTCCGGGTAAATGTAATTCGGCTCAAATCAAAGTACTGCAAACTGGAAGGTCGTGCTTATGTTGACGATCAACTTGTTGCGGAAGCCGTGTTCTCATCTGCATTGTCAGTAGATTAAATATTGCCATGTCCTGGATCGGAAGGAGGATGACATGATTCACCCCACAGCCATCATCGGCAACAACACCGAAATTGCGGAGAGCGCGAAAATTGGTCCTTACTGTGTCATCGGTGACAATGTGAAAATCGGTGCCAACACCGAATTGAAAGCGTCTGTCCAAGTGGACGATCATACCACCATCGGTACCGACAACGTCATCCACTCGTTTTCCTGTCTCGGGTTTCCACCCCAGGATGTCAAGTATCACGGCGAACCGACCAAAACATTCATCGGTGACCACAATATCATCCGGGAGAATACCACCATTCACCGGGGGACACTCACCGGTCGAGGGGAAACCGTTGTCGGATCCGGCAACTTCTTCATGGCCTTCACCCACATTGCCCATGACTGCATTGTTGGTGATAACAACATTTTTGTAAACGCAGCGACACTGGGCGGTCATGTCCACGTGGGCAATCATGTCTACATCGGTGCCTATTCCGGTGTGCACCAGTTCTGTCGGATTGGTAACTATGCATTCATCGGTGGTTATTCCGTTCTGACCCAGGACGCCCTGCCCTATGTGAAGACGGTCGGCAACCGGGCAAAAACCTACGATGTCAACACCATGGGCCTGGAGCGCAAGGGCTTGAAGCCGGACGTCATCACGGCGTTGAAGAAGTCCTATCGCATTCTGCTGCGCCGCAAACTGCAGATGGCCGATGCATTGAAGGAAATGCGGAAGGAATTCCCCAATACACCGGATGTCTTATATTTTGCAGATTTTATCGAGAAGAGTGAGCGGGGCATCTGTCGCTGACGGAGCACCCCCTGAATTGATATGAAAGGCGGCCATCAGCCGCCTTTTCTTTTTTGCATACAATCTATTCTGACAGTTTCCGTGGCTGACTCTCTGCATCCGGACACTGACGTTTCAGCTCCGCCACCGTAACACCACGGTAACCCGGAATTACCAGATCGGGGGCAATTTCTGCAAGGGGCGCAAGCACAAACATCCGTTCATCCAGTGCGGGATGAGGCAACGCCAATCTCGACGTGTACGCAGTCAGGTTCCCGCAGGCAATCAGGTCAATGTCGATCATACGGGGTCCGTTTACCTGCTCCCGGACACGCCCCATCTCGGTCTCAATCGTCAACGCCAGATCCAGAACTTCGAACAGGTCCAACCCGGTGGTAAATAAGCCCACAGCATTGATAAAAGCCGGTTGTTCCTGCATCAGTATCGGAGAGGTTTCATAGTAAGAAGAGCGTTCGTGGCAAGAGACACCATGCTGTTCCAGCCGTTTAATTGCGGACTCAATGTGGGATACCCGGTTACCGAGGTTACTTCCAAATGCAAGAATTACATTCATCATAGACACGATTGTAACACACCGAGAGCATTGCCGACGGCGGAAGCACCGTGCTAGAATATCCGCATGAGAGAACGTGTTCACATCATTCCGTTAACAGAACTGGCACAGCATCTGGAAAAATTCCCCTGGCTGGAATCAATTCAAGAACAATTGTCGGAACGGCCTGCTCCCTGGGAAACCACGATTTCACATGAATCCACGGAATTCCATTTGATTATCCAGCGGGACTCCCTCATCATCATCGAACCGGAGCTTCCCGGCATACCCGGCTTCTATAACCTGCGCGCGCTGCAACAGCATATGCAACGGGAAATGCGGAGCCATGTGGATGGGCTTGCACACAATCTCCGCGGCCCCATCAGTAACATCCGTTCCCGCTCTGAACTGATGCTTCAGTTCATGGAGATGGACCCGTCATTTTCTGATTCTTCCCTGGGGGGTAAGGCAAAGACCGCATTCTCCCGATTCCTGAATGCCAGCGATGAGATCAACAGCCAGTTGCAGGATATGGAAAGATGCCTGCGATGGCTGGATCCGCGGACGCTGCCTGAACCGATCCGGATTCCGGATGCGTTCCAGACCCTGCACAATTGCCTGATGACCGACCTTTCCTACAAACGAAACATTCAATGTACCCTGCATACCGCTGAAGATGTCCCCTTATGGACACAGCATCCGCATCTGCTCCTGGAACCCCTGCTCTACCTGATGCGGCATGTCACACGCGTCCTCCTGGAAACCGGCAAGGGCATCATCAATGTCACGGGGAATATTGCAGCAGAAAACATGATTCTCACGGTCTCCGGCAAAAGTGTTGATGATGACACACAGCTGGACAATACAGCGGAGTGGGTTCCGGTAACCGGTGAACAGGCGCAGGAAGCCGGTCTCATGCTGCAACTGGCCTCCTGGGTAATTGATTCAGCCGATGCCTTTCTTGAGCAGCATTCTGTCTCCAATCGACCCGCTTTTCGCATCCGCTATCCGGTGAACCATGACTGACACAACAGACCGGTATTTCATGCAACTGGCGTTGGAACAGGCCGAACAGGCCTTCGATAACGATGAAGTACCCATTGGGGCCATCGTTGTAACACCGGATGGGGCGCTGGCCGGCAAAGGCTTCAACAGACCCATCTCATCCAATGATCCCACCGCTCACGCGGAGATCATTGCACTACGTGATGCAGCTTCATTTTCTAAGAATTACAGACTCACTGGTTTTACACTTTATGTGACACTGGAACCGTGTATAATGTGCTTTGGCGCCATGGTCCAGGCACGTATCGGACGTCTGGTATATGGTGCACCGGATACCCGAACCGGATTGACGGGGCGCAAAGCGTTCCTGGATTCCATGAACCTGAATCACGCATTTCAGATTGATGGGCCGTTCATGGAAGCGGAAGCTGGAAAGCTCTTGAACCAGTTCTTTCAATTGCGAAGATAACCATGCGGAGAGGTGCCGGAGTGGACGAACGGGGGCGACTCGAAATCGTCTGTCCATTAGCGTGGACCGTGGGTTCGAATCCCACCCTCTCCGCCATTTTTTTACCCCAGGCACAATCTCACTGACAATGCGATCCCGCAAATCGGGCGGGTGCCGCCGTATTGACGCACCGATCCCTGTCAACAGACCGTTATTGCATATCAAGAAAAATTGAAAAAATCAGCTGAAAGCGGGAACGCTTACCGATTCTGCCACCGCTGCAGGCTCTGCAGCCGGCACAAGTTCGGAAGCCGGAACCAGCTCAAATGATGCGGGATTCTCACGGATCTTTTTTGCAAGACCAGCATGAATCTCATGCCCGGCCTTGTGCGCGACAATATGACCGATGATGGGATGGCCCAGCAATCCCATGTCCCCGATCACATCCAGTATTTTATGCCGGACAAACTCATCCGGATACCGGAGATGCGAATTCAGAACCCGGTCACTGTCAATGACAATGGCATTGTCCAGGGAACCGCCCAGCGCCAGGCCATTTTTACGAAGCATTTCCACATCCTTGAGAAAACCGAACGTACGAGCAGATGCGATTTCATTTTCGAATATGGACTCGTTTTCAATGACCATGGTTCGTTCCTGGTTACCCACCACAGGATGATCAAATTGTATGGAATAGGTAATTTTGTACTGGTCCGACGGATAAATGGATGCCCGCCGATCACCGCTGCCGAAATGAACCGGTTTCACCATCTTCAGATACCGGCGTTCTGCATCGCATTCCTTGATCCCGGCTTCATTGAGCAGATACACAAATGCCGAAGCGCTTCCATCCATGATGGGAACCTCTTCGGCATCAATGTCGATAATCAAGTTGTCAATACCCAACCCGATAATGGTACCCAGCAGATGCTCCGTCGTCGCAATGGATACCCCATTGCGCGTCAGGTTGGTGGCATAGCTCAAACGGGAAGCGTATGCAACATCGGCCTTGATGGGATACTGGTTCAGATCCATCCTGCGGAACAGGATGCCTGTATTGTCGGGGGCCGGGTTCAACTTCAGGTGAACACGTTTACCGGAGTGGAGGCCGATACCCGAACATTCGACCGTTTTACCTATGGTTCGTTGCTTCATCATAACCCGTAAAAAGAAAGCAAGAACGGTGCCAACTTGTGGCACCGTTCTTTCTTACAGTTACATGACAATTTCATGAAAAATGTGTGTTATTTTTACCACACACATCCGCACATTTCACACACATCCTACAATGCCGGGATGCCGCTGAGGAACAGAAAATCCTGTCCGCCATACAGCTCGAACCCGAAGATCGGCTGAGAAGACGTTACCTCGATCCAGCAAACATCATTTCCCAGCGTACCAAACAGGTCATCGTCAACGACTTCCACAATTTTCTGTCCCGGCAACAGGGAATCATATTTCTGTCCCACTTCCTGCCCCAGCGCATTGTATGCCCGAATATCCAGACTGCTATTACCCTGTCCGGTATTGAGCAACACGATGCCTGCCCAGGTCCAGTCATTGGCCTTTGGCGTACGGACGAAGCGAAGCGTCGTGGATGAATGGATCAGTGCTTCCACCCCTGCCAATGCATCCTTGTTGTCGCTGGCATCACCGGAAGAATCAATACCAAACAGCTCATAGCCGGTGATCGGCAGATCCGAAGTCACCTGAATCCAGGCAGTATCCTCGCTGTACGCCAATGACTGCTCCGTCCAGAAGGACTCAACCAGGCGCACCATCTTGGCACCTGATGCCAGAGAGAACGAGGTCGGGGTCAATGCCGTGCCATCCGCGTCATAAGGTGTCATGGTCACGGAAGCTGCTGTTTCGTTGGGGTTATTCAACGCAATACCCGTCCACCACAGCCAACGGGTGGTCACATGGGGAATTACAATCTCCGTGGATGCTTCGCCATTCAACAGCAGTCCGGCGGACTGGAACATCTGCCGCTCTTCCCGAATCTGGGTAAACGATTCCATACCCACCAGAACAGCAGATTTACTCACACCACCGGAGGTTTCTACCGTCCCCCACCAATGGTTGGATTCACTGGAATCAAAGGGATAAGTGCCGCTGTAAATACCATTGATTACATCCACATAATTTGATGTTGCAACACCGCCGAAATCCGGGATCGTAGCGGCCGTACCCCCCTGTGGCGTAAAGGTTGCTTCCACCGATGTCGGGGTCATCAGGCCCGCATTGGCAACGCCGATATTGGTGGTCCACTGATTGGTCCGTTCCGCCACGTGCGGGACGTACAACATGGATGCCAGCGTTTCCGTAGCCGGAATGCCAAACGAGTAAAGTGTTGTTCCATCTCCCGCAACAACACGGACATCGCCCGCGACCGCCAGCTCACGGTCTGACGTGACAGCAACCCAACCGATCATGGATGGTACAATGCCCGGTCCGATGGGAACCTGTATCCAGCCGTTGCCCTCCAGCGCCATATCACGGGGCGCGGACATCAGATCACCGTTCTTGTCCACAACGTAGAGTCGTATGGTGGCATCATCGCCGGAGGTATTTCCAATGAACACATCTGTCCGATGCTCCTGGCTGTTGTTGTATTCCACCGAAGAGAACGGCAGATAATACAAGTTCGCCATCGGCATCGCAATCCCATTGCTGGTAGCATTTGTAGGATCCGTTTCCGTATCACTCAATTCTTCCAGATCCGGTGTGCCATCACCATCTGTATCCGACCGGAACAGGTCGGTGCCCATGAAATCTTCCTGGGACTTGGTCAGTCCATCCCCATCCGTATCCGAGGACGAAGGATACCCCACGGTATTGGTATTGAATCGACCAAAATAAGCAACCTGGTAGCAATTGCCGAAATTGTCCCGGAATTCCACATAACCCTGGAGATCGGTAAACACCGGCCCCTGATAATGCGCAGTGAGATCCAGTGTTGCAGTGGCACCGGGAGCAATTTCAATCATGGCTCCGCTGAAATCCAGGTAGGCCCGTTCATTGGCGCAGATGGGCAGATTGTACGGCATCAGCCGAACGGTTTCGTCACTGATATTCTTCAGTGACAACTGACGGGTCTCTGTCTGGGGATCGGTACCGGAAACATCCAGCTTCTGGAATCCGATATTGGACGGTGACATCACCACACGGGCATTCATGGCCCGGTCCATATCCACGATACCGCCACCCTGCCGTGTCGGTGCCGCAACCCCTTCATGGGTGTTCACATAATCCCAGCCGATCTGGGTCTGATGATAGTTGTAGGTAAACGTGCCGGTGGTCGCCAACAGGCTCTTGATTTCCGCCGGCGTCAGCTCCGGGTGCAGATGCCACAGGGCAGCCGCACAACCCGCCACGTAGGGCGTCGAAAAGGATGTTCCGGAAATGTTCATCGAATAACCGCTGGCATCATACATGGTCCGCTCAGCCCCGGTTGCCATGTCTGTCAGTGAACGGTTGTTCTGTGTGGCTACTGTCAACTGGTTCCCCACTGCCGCCACATCCGGTTTCAGAAAAAAGTCATACTTGGTGGGACCCGTGGAGGAGAACTGGGAAACAAACCCCACATTGGCCGTTGTGGAAGTGAGCATCCCGAATCCGATCATGACCGTTTTACCATCATCGAGGAGGGCTTTTAACATCTCCCCTTCTTCCAGACGAAGGAAATAGCCGGGAATCGTGGTGGGATAAGCCTCACATCCGGAACCGGTCACATCCATGTTCAGAATGCCGCCGGTCTGCTCAGCCTCGTTGGTCTCTCCCTCGTAAAGAAGATTGTAGACTACCGCACCGATCGCCCCGGCTTGCTCCGCATGGTAGATCTTGGTACAGAAAGAACAGCTGCCACGCTTGATCAATGCAATTTTGCCCGAGAGGTCAACGCCGCCGCCAAATGGAGAACAGCCTTCCTCGCCGACACCATAGTCCGTGATATCCACCAGTTCATACATGCCGAATTCGCCCAGCGTTTCGGAAACGGCATTATCCGTGCCATATACGAAGGATTCCAGTTCTGCCGGCGTTTCACCATTTTCCACATAGGCAGTACCCCCGGAAGTGAACCGTCTCCGGTTTTCGCTGGCACCCACCGTGATCACCGATGGCGCATTGCCCGGAGAACCCACGCTTTCCTCGTTCAGATCATATGTCACCCAGATATCGGGGGCTTCAGGGTCGTAGACATAGCCTTCATTACCCGCAGAAACACAAACAATGCATCCGGACGCAACGGCATTCTGCAGTGCCTGGACCTGTGAATCCGAAGCAGCATCACCTGTAATCGTTCCCCCGAGGCTCAGATTCAGAATATCCATGCCGTCCTCAACCGCAGCTTCAATCCCGGGGAGCACGAAAAAACTGCTCGTTGACGGTGTATTGTTGTCCGGGAGAACAAGCGTGCTGAATACCTTGTAATTCCCCAGATAGGCACCGGGCGCAGCGCCTTCAACGTTCATGGCATTGTCGCCGGATCCCACTTCTACGGAACGGCCGGCCGCACAGGATGCCGCAGCCGTACCATGGCCATACAGATCCTGAGCGGTTGGATCACTGGCAAAGTTCTTGGCCACGATCACCTTGTTGTTGGTGTACGCCGCTTCGTTGTCCGGTCCGGGATCAAATCCTGCCGGATAGGTATAACCGGCATCGTCAAAAGACGGATGGGGCACCTGGATTCCGGTATCCAGAATCGCAATCTTCAAACCGGCACCCATATTTTCCCGGTTCAGGCCCAGACGCTGCTGCATCATCAGGACATTGGAAACCCGGTTGGATTCGTTCAGCTGCAGGGTGTAGATCTTTTCTTCCTCTACCCGGAGAATACCCGGCAATGTCTGCAATTCCGCCAAACGAGATTCATCAATTGTCACCACCATGGCATTCAGCACAGTGTCCATGGTTCGGCCCACACGACCTTTCAGTCGGGTTTGAATGTTCTCCGTCACCTTATTCTGCTGTCGGTTGACCAGTTGTCGTTGAGCCTGGGCAGCCTTTGACTTCAGCTGACCGTTTGACGCTTTTGCGACGGGTGCTTCGCTGAGTACGACCAGGTATTGCTTCTCGATAGTCCAGCCGGTCTGTACCAGTAGCAGCAACCCGGCAATCATGAGAATCCGCTTCATAATCCCTCCCGTTAACACAACCAAATGAAAAAGGCGGGGAAACCCCGCCTGTCTTTACATGCTTCCCAGCGCCTTGATAAAGTCCCTGCATTCCTGGGCATGGCTTCCTTCCGGCTCCAATTCCAGGTATTTGTTGAGATTCTCCAGGCACTTGGGAATGTCCCCGGTTCGCAGCATGGCCATACCCAACTGATAGTAGGCATCCGCATAAGTGGCATCCACACTGATGGCCTTTTCCAACAGTGTCAGTGCTTCGGCGTCATTGCCCTCGTTTATCAGTTCGGCAGCCTGATTGTAGTATTCCACAGCGGATACAGCCCCTCTGGCTTCTGCTTCCGCCATGAATTTCTCATAGTTGGCCGTGTCCCCTTTGCGCTTGTACAGTTCGGCCAGCATCGGATAAATGCTGTTCATGGTGTTGTCCTGCTCCAGTGCCTCCAGCAGGTATTTCTCCGATTTGTCCAGGTTCCCCTGAATCAGATGAATCCGGCCTGCATGAAATTTCGCCTGGACAATGGATCCATCAGCTGCAATGGCTTCTTCCAGGAGCGGAAGCGCTTCCTCGTCATTTCCAGCTTTCAACAACGGAACGGCGTTATTGAAGACCGCAATGGCTTTGTCCTTTCCCTTCAAGTTACTGGGATCGGATGGTGTAGACAAGGATTTCAGCGAATACATGGTAATTTCCACATCTTTTCTATCGCTCATGACAGGTCTGAAACCCAGTTCAACCGGCTGGTATCCATCTTTCTTTGCCTGGACCGTATAATCCGCCAGTTTCAGCAGAATTTTTACTTTACCCTTTTTGTTTGTCGTCAGGATTTCTTCAAACGTGGTTGTTTTATCGCTGTGAATAACCAACTCCACGTCTTTCAATGGATTACCGTCCTGGTCCGTTACAACAAACGTAATGTAGCCGGCCGGAATAGCCGCGTAAACCACAACACTCAGAAACGTGACAAATGCGCCCAGCAGCAGTGCCTTTTTCATAACATCTCCCTTCCAGTCAGTTTTCAATTTTTCCAACAATATCGTATGCCATCGCTTCCAGGACGGTCACATTACAGATTTCGCCCATTTGCGCATGGCCTTCGTTAATGTACACAACACCGTCAATTTCCGGTGCTTGTCCCATATGACGCCCCTGCAGCAATAAATCGGTCTCCTCGGAATAGCCTTCAACAAGAACCGGTAACGTCTTTTCCACCAGTTGTTCGTTCCATTCCGCTGAGATCGGTTTTTGAGCATCCATTATAACAGACCGCCTCTCCTGTTTCACAGATTCCGGGACCGGATCTCCAAGGTTTTCAGCAGGTGTTCCCTCTTCCTGCGAATAGGTGAACACCCCTACATGATGAAACCGTGCCGTCTCGATAAATGACTTGAGCTGGATCACATCTTTGTCGGTTTCTCCGGGAAATCCGACGATCAGGGATGTTCGAATAGCAACATTCTCTCCCAGTTTACCGCGAATCCGATCCAGCATCTCCAGGTAGTAGTCCCGTTCAAACGGTCTGCCCATGGCTTTCAGGATATGGGGTTCACTGTGTTGCAGGGGGAGATCAATGTAGGGTGTCACATGCGCCGATCCGCGGATTGTGTCCAGCAACCGGTCCGAAATCCGTCCCGGAAACATATACATCGGTCGAATCCAACCCACATCCCTCACATTGTTCAATGCTTCCAGCAGATCCGCCAGCCCGTCTTTCATCCCCAGGTCCCGGCCATAGGCCGTACCATCCTGGGCGACCAGGATCAGCTCGGAAAACCCTTCTTCGGTCAACCGCTGGGCTTCCCGGACGATATCCCCAATGGTCCGGCTCCGCTGTCTGCCCCGAATCGCCGGAATGGAGCAGAACGCGCATTTGTGATCGCAACCGTCTGCAATCTTGATATAGGCATACGGAACGTGACCGGAAACAGCACGGGGAGACTCGCTGGAATAGATATATCCGGGATTCGCCGATACGGCCGGCAATTGGCCCGGGTTTTCCAGGAATCTGTCGATCTGTTCAATGCCGTCGATTCCGAACAACAGGTCAATCTCGGGAATTTCCGCCTGCAGTTCACTGGCATACCGCTGCGCCAGGCAACCGGCCACCACCAGTTTCCCGATCCTGCCCGCTTCCTTGAATTGTGCCAGCTCGAGAATGCAGTCAATGGACTCCACTTTTGCCGGTTCAATGAAACCACAGGTATTGACCACGGCCACATCCACTTTCTCATCCAGATTGTCCACCGTCCGGTATCCCCGACGCATCAGGATGCCTGTCATGACTTCAGAGTCCACCGTGTTCTTGGGACAACCCAATGTGACAAAGTAGAGTGTTTTCATGCTTCCTTCCATGACAAAAAAAGCCCGGCAAAACACCGGGCATTTTCCATTAATCAGTTTTCACGGATACATACGGTTCAGCATGCGTGGCCACGGAATGGTTTCCCGCACGTGGGGCAATCCGCAAATCCACGCGACGGCCCTTTCAACACCCATACCGAAACCGCCATGGGGGACAGAACCGTAGCGGCGAATATCCAGGTACCACTGGTATGCTTCTTCCGGCAGTTTGTCCTCCCGGATTTTCTTCAACAGATGGTCGATATCAGCGGAACGTTCACCGCCACCGATAATTTCCCCGTACCCTTCCGGTGCCAGAACGTCAACGCCCAGTGCAAGATCCGGGTTATCCTTATCCAGCTCAAAGTAAAACGCCTTGAAACTGGCCGGGAACCGGTGCACAACGACGGGCCGATCATACTGGTTCATCAGCACGGTTTCATCATCACCACCGAAATCACTGCCCCATTCAATATCCGAGCCCAGTTCCTTCAGTTTGTCGATTGCCTCGGTGTAGGTCATGCGGATAAAAGGCCGTTTAACCTGTTCCAGCTTGGAAATGTCCCGTTCCAGGATCGCCAGTTCCTGCCGGCGCCTTTCCAGAACCCGTTCCACGATGAACACCACAAAATCTTCCGCCAGGTCCATGACTTCGTTCAGGGTGGCAAATGCCACTTCCGGTTCCACCATCCAGAATTCCATCAGGTGACGCCGTGTCTTGGATTTTTCCGCGCGGAAAGTCGGGCCGAAGCAATATACCTTCTGGAAAGCGGCAATCGCCGCTTCCGAATACAATTGACCGGACTGCGTCAGGAACGCCTTGTCATCAAAGTAGTCCGTCTCAAACAGGGTCGTCGAGCCTTCGGCCGCGTTGGGGGCCAGGATCGGCGAGTCAACCAGCGTAAAATCCCGTTCGTCGAAGAAATCCCTGCACGCCTTGATGATCTCGTGCCGGATCCGCAGAATTGCCCATTGACGCTTTGAGCGCAGCCACAGGTGACGGTGATCCATCAGGAATTCCGTGCCATGCTCCTTGGGCGTAATGGGAAACGGTTCCGCAATGTGTACCGTTTTCAATTCTGAAACAAGCAACTCAAA
>CAZDKZ010000042.1:0-20906 GCA_964506215.1 uncultured Holophagae bacterium | reverse complement strand
AACGCAGAACCATCCCGCAACTCCAGAAAGCTGATCTTTCCACTACTGCGCTTCAGCCGTACCCATCCCTTGAGGGTGACAACCTGCTCCAGGTGATCACCAAGGTGGGCACCCAGTACATACGGCATGCTCACCTCCAGCTGTTAACGATTTCGGTTGTCGTTCCCTCTCGGGCCCCGATTGTTGTCTTTCCGGTCAAACCGACGATCATTTCTGCGGTCCCGGTCATTGTTCCGCGGCGGGCGCGGCCGGGATTCAGCATTGGGGTCCGCATCCGGCAACAGGACCTTGCGGCTCAGATTCAGGCGGCCCTGAGAGTCGACCTCAACGAGTTTGACTTCCAGTTCCTGGCCCATCTGCAATTCATCTTCAACCGCACGGACACGATAATTTGCAATTTCACTGATGTGGAGCAGGCCATCCTTACCGGGCATGATCTCAACAAACGCACCGAATTTTTCGATCCGCTTGACGGTGCCCATGTAAATTTTGCCCACTTCCGGTTCCGCGGTGATCGCCTTGATCATGTTGATGGCCTTTTCAGCGGATTCACCGTCCGTGGCCGCAACCATGCAGGTGCCGTCATCTTCAATCTCGATCTTGGCACCACTCTTTTCGACGATTTCCCGAATCACCTTTCCGCCCGGCCCGATCACTTCACGGATCTTATCCGGATGGATCTTGATGGTGGTAATCCGCGGTGCATACTTGGAATATTCGGCCCGCGGTTCCGCGATGGCTTCGATAATCTTGCCGAGAATATGGTCCACACCCTGGCGCGCCTGGGCCAGTGCTTCTGCCATGATTTCCCGGGTAAGACCTTCAACTTTCAGGTCCATCTGGAGGGCGGTAATGCCGTCCCTGGTTCCGGTTACCTTGAAATCCATATCACCGTAATGGTCTTCTTCGCCGGCAATGTCAGAGAGGATGGCATAGCTGTCCCCTTCCTTGACCAGGCCCATGGCGATACCGGCCACCGGTTTCTTGATCTGGACACCGGCATCCATCAACGCCAGGGTGCCGCCGCAAACGGTTGCCATGGATGACGAACCGTTGGATTCCAGGATTTCGGAAACCAGTCTTACCGTGTACGGAAATTCTTCTTCCTTACCGGGAACCATGGTTTCCAGGGCACGTTTTGCCAGGGCACCATGACCGATTTCACGACGGCCGGGTCCCCGCAGAAAACGCGCTTCCCCGACGCTGAACGGCGGGAAGTTGTAGTGCAGCATGAACCGCTCTTCCGCTTCGCCTTCCAGGCCGTCCACCAGCTGGCTGTCACCAAATGTGCCCAACGTGGTCATGACCAGCGCCTGGGTTTCGCCACGGGTAAAAACGGCAGAACCATGCGTCCTGGGCATCACACCCACTTCACAGGTAATGGGACGAATTTCGTCCATGGAACGACCGTCCAGCCGTTTCCGTTCCTTGAGCAGGTATTCCCGGAAAATCTCTTCCTTGTACCGGTCAAACAATACGCCAACCTGGAAGTGCAGCTCTTCATCAAATGATGCCTTGATTTCCTTTTTCAGGACACGAACCGCATCATACTTCTTGATCTTATCCTTGATCTGGAGGGTGTCCAGGAGACGTCCCGCAGCCAGTTCACGGACCTTTTCGTTCAGACCCGGTTCAAATTCCGCCGCCGGCACTTCCCACTTGGTGGGATTCACCATGGACCGCAATTCAACCTGGGCAGCAATCAATTTGCGCAGTTCCTTGTGCCCGAACTCCAGTGCATCCACCATTTCGGATTCGCTGACTTCTTCAGCCCCGGCTTCCACCATGACAATGGCATCGTCCGTGCCGGCAATAATCAGGTCCAGGCGGGATTCCGCCCGTTCCACAAAGAGTGGATTGGCAACAAACTGACCTTCAACCAGACCCACCCGGACAGCTGCCACGGGCGTGTCAAAGGGAATATCCGAAATGCACAGCGCCGCAGATGCCGCGGTCAGCGCCATTGTCGGCGAGTCATGTTCGCCATCAAATGAATAGACGTTGGCAATGACCTGTGTTTCGTTGGAGAAATCTCCCGGAAACAGCGGACGCAGCGGCCGGTCAATCAACCGACTGGTCAAAACTTCCTTGGTTGTCGGCCGTCCTTCCCGCTTGAAGAAGCCGCCGGGAATCTTCCCGGCTGCAGAAGTGTGTTCTCTGTAATCAACAGTCAACGGGAAGAAGTCCGCGTTTTCGCGCGGTTCCGGTGCGGCGCAAGCCGTCACCAGGACCTTGGTGTCCCCGCAACTGATCATGACGGCGCCGGCAGCCTGTTTTGCCAGGTGTCCGGTTTCCATCACGATTGTTTTTCCGCCGATTTCGGCAGTAACTTTATGTAGCATGTGTTCTCCGATGCTACCGGGTCTTATTTACGCAGGCCAAGCTTGGTAACGATTTCCCGGTAACGTTTGAAATCTTTCCGTTTCAGATAATCAAGCAGCTTACGCCGGCGTGAAACCAGCTTCAGCAATCCACGACGAGAGTGGTGGTCTTTCTTGTGGGTCTTGAAGTGCTCTGTCAGGTAAACGATTCTGTCTGTGAGTAACGCGATCTGTACCTCCGGGGACCCGGTGTCCGAGTCATGAATCCCGAAGTTGCCGATCAGCTCCGTTTTACGTTCTTTCGAAAGCATCAGCATCCTCCAAAAAATAAAAGTTATACACGCCTCCTGTAGGCGCAATTCAAGGAAGTGTAGCATGGTGGTCCATGCATGTAAAGGCAATTACACGGGAAACTTTCACACTTCAGATCGAATCCAGCTGGTCCAGGAAACGTCGCTTCATCCGCCAGTTTTTCTCCACGCGGACAAAAAGCTCCAGGTGAACCGGAATTTCAAAATGCTTCCGCAGATCCCGTTCCGCAGCTTTCCGGATTTTCTTGATCCGCTCCCCCCGGTGTCCGATCACAATCGGCTTCTGCGAAGGTTTATCAACGATAATGTCACACATGACATCCAATCGTTCATCGCTTGCCTCATACTTGCGGATTTCCACACATGAGGTATACGGGACTTCCTGACGGGTCTCATGCAGGAGTTTCTCCCGGACTGTCTCGGAAACCATGAAGCGTTCGGAAATGTTGGTAAACGTCTCCGCATCATACTGGAAAGGACCTTCGGGCAGACGCTGAACCAGCAGTTCCAGCAATTGATCCACGTTATCCCCGGCCAGTGCCGACATGGGAACAACATCCTGGAAGCCGTGTCCACTGAACAGTTCGATCAGCGGCAGTACCCGGGATTTCTTGATGGCATCCACCTTGTTCAACCCGACAACCACGGCGTCCGCCCGGGGCCGGAGTTGTTCGATCAGATAATTTTCACCCGAACCCACATCTTCGGATGCATCGACCAGGTAGAGGATCGTGTCGCAGGCATCCATACCGTCATACACATGCTGCATCATAACCTTGTTCATCTCGTAGATCGGCTTATGAAAACCAGGGAGATCCAACAAGACCATCTGGTATGTTTCCGTCGTCATCACACCGAGAATCCGATGACGGGTGGTCTGCGGTTTGTCCGACACAATGGACAGCTTCTGCTCCATGAGCCGGTTGAGTAAAGTAGACTTCCCCGCGTTGGGACGGCCCACAATGGCCACTGTTCCAAATCTGGTCATTTATCCATTAACCTCCGGTAACTGTTCATCCGCCCACCCTTCGATCCGTTCCAGCAGTACCCGGACAACCCGGCGCCGATTCATCTTTTCCACACGGATACGAATACCATCCGATTCAATCTCATCACCCTCGGCGGGAATCCGGCCAAAAACGCTGAAGACCGCGCCTCCCACCGTATCAATCTCCTCCACGTTGAACGCAATCCCTGTCTTCTCAGCCAGGTCTTCCGCGTTGCAGCGACCGTCCACCCGCAGGGTCCCGTCCGGCAGTTCCTGAATTTCAACCTCCAGCGGATCATGTTCATCTTCAATTTCGCCGACAATTTCCTCAACCAGGTCTTCTATGGTGACGATTCCCGCAGTCCCCCCGTACTCGTCCAGCACAACGGCCATTTTTGTCCGGGCCATCTGCATTTCCCGCAACAACTCCGCCACTTTCTTGGTTTCGGGCATATAGAACGGTTGTTGGAGCAACGGTTTCACTTCAAACTTTTCTGTTTCGGCCTCGATCAGATCCTTCAAATGCAGAATGCCCACGATATCGTCAACCGTATCCCGGAACACGGGAACGCGTGAATGCTTGGCCTTCCGGAAAATATCCATCAGGGTGTCATAATCCGTACTCATGTCTGCAGCCACGATATCGGTACGGGGTGTCATGATTTCCCGTACAATGGTCTCACCAAAGTTGAGCACACCCTTGATCAATGCCTTTTCTTCTTCTTCAATGATGCCGTCTTCGGTGGCAACATCAATAAACGCCTGCTCCTCAATTTCCCGCTCTTCCTCATCTTCTTCCCGCTCATCTTCAATTACCATCAGCTTCCGGGCCACCAGGTATGCCGGTAACAAGGGGATCAGCACCATGTAGTGAAATGGCCGGTACACCACCAGCAGGCGGACGAGCAACCATTCCCGGTTCACGAAAAAAACGGTGGAGACAAGGAACTTCTCAATAGCCAGGTAGGCAATTGCCAATATCAGCAGCAGGAGGTAGGAGTACGAATTCATAGTGCTCAACATGGGCAGCACCAGGAGAAGGATTGCTGCCAGCAGCAGGTTACCCCAGGTAGCCAGGGAAAACTGGTAGCTGATGCGCCGATCCAGCAGGTCCTCCAGCAGGGCACTGCGGCCGGCCAGTTGATGCAGGTCCACCCGGGTCAGGCTGTTGAATCCTGTCTTGATTCCCACAAGCAAAAAACGAGACACAATCAGCAACAGCAAAGTCACTTCAATCATTTCCGTTATCTTCCTCCGGATCCAGTTTCATTTTCATGATGATCTGGCGTTGTATGTCCATCATCTCACCGTTGTCGTTCTCATGATCAAATCCCAGCAGGTGCAACAGTCCATGGACCAGCAGAAATTTCAGTTCACGGTCCAGGGGATGGCCGATACGGACCGCCTGCTGCTCCGCAGTCTCCATGGATATCACGATACTGCCCAACAGCTTGTACCCTTTCTCCGGATCCATATCCCCATCGGGAAAGCTCAACACATCCGTCGCCTTGTCCCGGCTCCGGTATTCCCGGTTCAGGTCTCGTATTTCTGCGTCATCCGTCAACAGAATCTCCACCTGTGAAACAGCTTCGGACAAGGGGATATGGACCGCCAGTTCTGTGAAAAAGCTGTCCAGGTCAACCACCACTGCCCCGGCGACGTGTTCCCGGATCAGGACATCCGGAACCAGCACACGCTCAATCGGCCCGGGATTCATTTTCGGGCTCCCCCTTGTCTTCCATTATGCCGGGATCCGTTTCACTGCGGGTAGGATCTTCCGCTTCTTCAACCGCTTTCTGATTGAAATCAAAACCCGGATAGTCGATTCTTGCATGGAACATACCCGCCAGTGAATTCAGGAAACTGTCTGCAATGGTGCTCAGTTCCTTGAATGTCAGGTTGCAGTCCGAAAACTGGTTGTCGTTGACCAGATCCTTGATGATCCGATTCACCAGATTCTGGAGCTTGCCGGCCGTAATCGGCGCCTTCAGGGTTCGTGAAGCCGCTTCCACCGCGTCAGCCATCATCAGGATGGCTGTTTCTTTCATCGTGGGCTTGGGACCGCCATAGCGATACTCGGATTCCTCCACGGCTTCACCCTTCTCCGCGCCCTGGGATACGGCCTTGTTGTAGAAATACTGCATCATTTTGGTCCCATGATGCTCGGTAATGAACCGGGTTACCTGTTCGGGCAGATGATGCTCCTCCGCCAGCCGGACCCCATCTTTCACATGGTTGGTCAGGATGATGGCACTCATCTTGGGCGTTAACCGCTCATGCCGGTTCTCATCCCCGGTGCGCTGGTTTTCCACGAAGTATTCAGGCTTCATCATCTTCCCGATATCATGGTAGTAGGTGCCAACCCGGGCAAGAAGTGCGTTGGCATTAATCGCTTTTGCCGCCGCTTCCACAAGATTGGCCACGAGAATACTGTGTTGATAGGTGCCCGGTGCCTTTAACGAAAGGTCCACCAGCAACCGGCTGTTCATATTTGCCAGTTCCAACAGACGAATATCGGTCGTGATTCGGAATGCGCCTTCATAAATGGGCAATAACACACTGACAAGAGACGTAATCAGGAAACCACCCAGTAATGAGATTGCCGCCATGGCAATGATTTTCGTCAAGTCATCCACACCGATATAATGAAAGTTCAACACCGTCATGAAAACAAACTGGAACACACCGAGCCAGAAACCGGACAGCAGCACGGTGGTACGTCTACCCGGTTTGCGGAACAGATAGATGGCCGCCAGAGAACTGAAAATCAGGAACAACGTTAACGGAATATTGCCCGCAGTCAACAGCAGGACAATGATTGCCAGTAACAGGGTAACGATTACCGCGGGTATTCCCCCCGTCAGCAACGCCGCAAGCGCAGCAGGGAAAGAAAACGGGACCCCGTAAAACAGGACTCCCCCCGAAATCAGTGGTGTACTGGCCAACGTGCGTTCCACCGCACCCATGACAAATATGGATCCCTTGATCACAATGACACCGGTGATCGCCGTCCAGACCAGCACAGGGAACAGCGGCACACCGTCCGGATCAAATCGCCTCTGGTACAGGAGGGACAACCGGTACAGGAAGAACACACCAATCACCAGCAACAGGATGGTGGTACCTGCCCGCTGCATGGAGATGGTGGACCGCACCTTCTCCTGGAGCGAATTGATGAATCTCGCCTGTACCGGAGAAATCCGTTCACCCTTGCGGACAATCACTTCTCCGGTCTTCTTCCGAAGGTAAGACACTTCAACCGCTTCGGCTGCCCGGACCCGGGCCTGTTCGGTCAACTGGCCGTCAAATACATAATTGGGAACCAGTATCTGGCTGACCAGTCCGAATACCGCGGCAACGGTATCATCATGGATCACTTCACTGGTACGCAACTGGCCATAGACGTACTGGCGTAATTCGGACCGGTCCAGAACCGGCGGAAAGCCCCTGGTGAGATATTCCTGTTCCTTGTCCGCCTCGAACAGAACGGCCTTGCCATCCACAAGCTGCAGACCATCCCGATCTTCCACAAACTCACGGGTGTAGATCCGATTGAGCAGATCAATGACCTGGTTCTTGACCACCGCAAAATTCCCGATTTCAACCAGCGCATGAAAAACCGGCGGGGAAACCATGGGTCTGACCTGATCACTGTATCGGGCCTCGAGTTCTTCCAGCTGCGCCTGGATCTCGGCTTCATTTCCCTTCTTCAGGGAAGCTTTCAGGGCAGATCGAAGATCATCATATTCCTCGGCAAGTAGAAACAGACGGTCCACAACGAACTGGGTCTTCCCCCTTGCACCGGGATCATACAGATAGACATTGGGAGACAGGTTCATGGCTTCCTGACGCCGGGTCTCGGTGGTATCCACATCCGGAATGTTCAGCTCGATCGTGGCAAACATATCTTCACGCGCCACGTCTCCCGGTTGTGCATCCTCCATGGTGGTCACGCTGAACAGATTCAGAATGAACGCTGTCGAAATCGCTACCAGTAAAGCGGCAGCAATCATTTCGCCAATCTTGAAACTACCGTTCGTTGCCACCCTGATTTTCTTCATGCCGTTGATAGGCTTTGATGACTTCCTGGACAATTGCATGCCTCACAACATCCTGTTCGGTAAAGTGAATAAAACGAATCCGGTCTATGTCCTGCAGGATTTCAGACGCTTCCACAAGGCCGGAACGGCGCCTGGCCGGCAGGTCGATCTGGGTCACATCACCCGTAATGATGGCCCTGGAATTAAACCCGATTCGGGTTAAAAACATTTTCATCTGCTCTGATGTGCTGTTCTGCGCCTCATCCAGGATCAGAAACGCATCATTCAATGTCCTGCCACGCATATAGGCCAATGGTGCGACTTCCACCTGGCCCCTTTCCACGAACCGGTTGGCCAGGTCACCGGGAAGAATGTCGAACAGCGCATCATACAACGGCCGGAGGTAAGGGTCAATCTTGGCCTGAAGATCACCCGGCAGATATCCGAGACTCTCACCGGCTTCCACCGCGGGCCGGGTCAGCATAATCTTGTTGATGGATTTCTCCACCAGGTGCTTGATTGCAACAGCCATGGCCAGGTAGGTCTTGCCTGTTCCGGCCGGTCCAATGGAAAATACGATGTCATTATGCTCAATCATATGAACATAGAGTTTCTGGTTCAGTGACTTGGGATAGATGGGTTTTCTGGAATACGGCACAATGGAACTGCCGTCCAGAATTTCATCCACACCGATTTCAGGTGCGGCCCGCTTGATCCGGATCAGGGAGAGCAGTTCATCCGAAGATGCCGCCGGCTTCTTCTGCAGATAGTGTTCGATATCCCGCAACAGGCGGATCACGTCGCGCCGCTCAGGGGAATCCGAGACCGTTATTCTGCAACCTCTTGCAACCAGTTTCACCTTGAATATGTGTTCGATCGCGGAGATCAGACGATTCTCGTCTGCATACAGGATGGAAATATCGATTTGTTCAAACTCGTGTTGGTTCATACAAGGAAAAGGAGCGGGAAAGCTATCTTTCCCGCTCCACATTTACTCCTAAGGCAGGGATTATTGACCGTCAAACAGGAAGTTTTCTACCGGCCAGGTACGGTTCTTCGCATCCTTGATTGCCTGCTGAATTTCGTCATCAGACACATCACGCGGAATTGCGAATACCTGTCCAGGATAGATGAGGTCCGGGTCTTTGATCTGTGCCTGGTTTGCCTTATAAATCAGCGGCCACTGGAAAGGATCGGAATAGATCTTTTCATAGCCGGCGATCTTCCACAGACATTCACCCTTCACAACCGTCCACTCACGCGGATGGCGCTTCAGTTCCTCTTCGGCTGCCAGGCGGGCTTCTTCTTCTGCCCGGCGTTTTTCTTCTTCAATCCGCTGCTTTTCAGCAACTGCCGCGGCAGCTGCGTCATTCAGCTTGGCTGCAGCCTTGTCGGCCAGTTCTTTTACCTGATAATACTTGCATTCATCGTCCGCAAAGAGCTGCTTGGCCTTTTTCAGCATATCGATGCCAGCAGTGAGCTCTGCTTTGGCATGCGTTTCTGCATCTTCAGCCATTGCCTTTTCTGCTGCCTTCTTCGCCGCTGCAAGTGCTTCTTCTGCCAGTGTTTTTGCCTTGGCCTTTTCAGCCTGAGCATCCTGCTCAGCTTTCTTTGCCAATTCAATTGCCTGGAGAGAAGATTCGCGGGAGTCACGGCACTTCTTGTCATCAGCAAACGCCTGTGCCTGATCCAGCATTGCCTTTGCTTCGTCAAGTTCTGCTTTCACATAGTCAGCAGCGCAAGCAGATTCGGCAGCCTGATAGGCTTCCGTAGCAGACGCGAGCTCTTCCGGGGGCTTGGTGCAGCATCCAACGCCAAAGAGCATTACCGCAACACCAAAAATACTCAAAAGACCCATACTCTTCTTCATGATAATTTTTACCTCCTGAAGGGTTACCTCTGTTTGGCATGTTACCAATTTCTTACCAGTGATTCAAGCCGAAAAGTATACATTTCCAAGCAAAATAACGATCAGAATCTGTGAATCCATACAAGAAGTCCATCAGATGGGAACCAGTTGCTCCTGTTCCTCCCCTTCCACGACGATTTCACGGTCTTTTTTGATGTAAACATTGATTTCCGTCCGCATACCCATCTCCCCAGGCAGGTAGATGCCCGGTTCGATGGAAAAACAGATTCCCGGCAGCAATTGACGGTCATCCCGCGTCTCCAGGTTATCCATGTGAACCCCGTATCCATGCACATCCTCACCAATCGAGTGCCCTGTCCGATGGACAAAGGCCTCACCATACCCGGCTTCTGCCACCACGCGACGACATACGTCATCCACTTCGTATCCGAACACCGGTTCATCCGATGCAAACCTGTCCCGGATCATATCAAGGGCGGCCTTACGGGCACTGACAATCACCGAAAACCGCTCCATGTAGGCTTTCGGCGGTTCTTCACCCACATACCCGCACCAGCTGGTGTCATAGAAAACACTACCCGGCTCATCCAGTTTTGCCCAGATTTCAATCAGTACCAGGTCGCCTTCATGGAAGGTCGAAGATCCCTCCGGACCCGGCTGGTAATGGGGAGAGGCAGCATGTTCATTCACCGCCACAATGGGAGATTCACCCGAGGTAGTCAACCCGCGGCGCGCAAGTTTCCGCGATATCCATTGCTGCAATTGATACTCGTTCAGAGATTCTCCCCGGTTCAGGAACTGGCGGATCCTCCGAAACGCCCCGGCACGGACATCCTGAACAGCCCGGGCAGCTTCCCGATGGCTTTCCAGGGCATTATCGTCCATCACAGCTTCGAATTCCTGCACCAGGTTGGCGGAAGAGACTATTTCCACGCCAAACGAACGGAGCAACTCAACTGTTCCGGCGTCAACAATGGACACAGCGGGCAAATGGTTCATCGGGGAATACTGCATCGCAACACGCTTCATACCGCCCAGCAGGGATTTCAACTGTGCATGCAATTGTTCCCAGGAAAGGTAGAGACGTCTTTCACCGGGTAGCGCGTCCAGACGGGTCGGTTCCACACGGCTGACCAGTTTGACAGGGACTCCGTCTTCGGGAATAAAGTAAAACCAGCGTCGGGACGTAAGCGAGAGCGGAATTCCCAGTAACCGGTAAGCCATCAGGTCACGATGATTGATATCCGTAAGCAACCATCCACACAAGGAATCCCGTTTCAGGGATCGCTGAACGGTGTCGAGATCGAAGGCCATGTCCTCTCCTGAACTTGTACAGCACTCACAAATCAGCAAGTGCGTCAGTCATTAACATCCGGAGGACGCTGGGTCCACACAATCACGCACAGGTTTCTATTGTTGCCACCGCAGGATACTACAGCAGATCCGCATTCCCGTTGGCCACATACTGGATCAATGCTTCTTCAAAAATGCGATCCGGAATCTCGTCCCTGTTGGGGAACCGTTCCCGGAACGTATTGTAGCTTCGTTCAATGTCTGCCTGGAGTAATTCCCGCATGCCGCCGGATTCCAGGCCCTGGTTTACAAGTTTTTCATTGTACAGCTTGATCTCCGAAGTCAGCAGCTTTGCATACCGCATGGCCTTGTCCATGGGAGATTCCGAAGCCACACTGGAAATGGACGGTGTACGGGACGGTTCCTTTGCTACCGGGATGGATTCCGGCAGGTTGGTTGTCACCGGCTCGTCTTTCTGGGCCTTCACCTTGTACGGCAACAGCGTGAGTTCCCGGGACAACAGGGATACCATGGTATTCATGAAGCTCAACATACCCGGATCGGAAAGCACCGTCAACACGAAACCGGCGGTCTTGAACTTGAGTTTCAACGGCAGCACATGGGTGTCATCAATGCCTTCGAAAAGCGCTTTCACATTTTCCGGCAGCACAGATTCTTCAATAGAGGTAACCTTGTTGAAACGGGGTGCAGCTACATTCAGTCCCTTCTGAGGAAACTTCGGGTGATCGGTTGCGTCATAGCAATGGGCATTTCCATTCTTGAACACAAAGAAGCCGGTGTAATCGCAGAAGTCATCACAGATCTTCAGAAAGGACTCGATCAGCTTCACCTGGTCAGTGATGTCGGACCATTCTTCATCGACCTTTCCCAGGCACGCCATCGCCCGTACCACGTCGCTGCCGTCACCGCTCCCGACATTCTGATTCACGACATCAATCAGGCGCTGCAACTCCTCTGAGGAAACACTATGCTCCGGAATTTTCATATCCGAAACCTGTTTCTTGAAGTCCATCAGCGATTGCTCAATGCGTGTATTGAGAAAATTGGTCAGCAATTTGACAATTTCGTTCATATCCTACCTCGTTCGTGTTTTTTACATGGTACCCCATGGACCGGATGCGGTCAACCTAAGCCGGATTTCGGTTCCGAGAGGGTAAAACCCGATGAACTATAGTAAAATATAAAAAAAAGGAGTGATGACATGAACCTGCAGGACAGCTATCTCTGCCTGGCATATTCCAGCCGGCTGGTGCGGAGCCTGTCGGAGACTGAAATGAATGGACTGACCACCATCGCAGACCGGAATAACAAGAGCCGTAACCTGACGGGCGTCCTGTTGCGATTCGGTGACCATATCATCCAGTACCTGGAAGGGCCTCATTTTCACCTGGCTCCGCTCTTCCACACCATCTGCCAGGACAAACGCCATGGAAACATCCGCGTCGTGTACATGGGGACAACGATGCAACGTCTTTTCAAATCATGGAATTGTCTCTATCGGCAAGTAGAAGCAGACACAGCAGATGCGCCGGGAGAGCTGGAACGCCAGATCCGTTCCATTTTCAGCACGGAGACCGAGCTTTCCGATACCCTCCTGCGCCTTGCCAGGGAGATTGCGCGCCCATAACGGACACTTTTTCCGGAGACTGAAACCTTCAGTTCCCGCGCAGGTATAACCCGATGATTAACTATGATGGGAGTTTTGTATGAAAAAGCGCCTTTCCCTGTTTCTTGCGATTTTCGCCACTGTCACGGTATTGGCCGTGGAGGGTATGTTTCCCCTGAACGAACTGAAGAATCTCGATGAAACGAGGCTGAAAGCAATGGGCCTGGAGATTCCTCTTCAATTGATCCGCACCGACATTTCCCGGGCTGTTGTCCACCTGGGCGGCGGCAGCGGCTCCTTTGTTTCGGACAAGGGATTGATCGTCACCAACCACCATGTGGCTTACCGGGCCGTGCAATATAACGCAAGTGCCGAACACAACTATATCGACGATGGATTCTACGCAACCACCCTGGAAAACGAGCTGCCGGCACCGGGTTACTATGCAGACATCATCCAGGAAGTTACCGATGTGACCGACCGGGTTAAAGCCGTCATCAAGCCCGACATGACGGATGCAGCGCGGTATGAAGCCATTCAGGATGTGGTCAAAGCCATTGAAACAGAAGTGGAAAGTGAATCTCCGAACATCCGGGCCAACGTGGCAGCCATGTACCAGGGCACCCAGTATCTGCTGTTCAAATCCGTCCGGCTGCTGGATATCCGCCTGGTATACGCTCCCCCCGCCAGCATCGGTGAATTCGGCGGCGATATCGACAACTTTGAATGGCCCCGTCACACGGGTGACTTTTCTTTCATGCGCGCCTATGTTTCCCCGGACGGCAAACCGGCCGCATATGCCAAGGACAACGTGCCTTACCAGTCCAGGCATTTCCTCAACGTGTCCACCCGCCAGTTGAAAAAAGACGACTTCAACTTTGTTGTCGGATTCCCGGGAAGTACCAACCGGTACATGACGTCCGAGCAGATTGATTTCTACCTGAACGAAGAGATTCCGTTCCGCGTCAAACTGTTCAAGGAAATCATTGAAATCCTGGAAGAAGTCGGCGGCAAGTCCGCAGAGAACAAGGTCCGGGTCGCATCCTGGGTCAAAATGCTGAACAACTCCATGAAATATTACCAGGGTGTCCAGAACGGTCTGCACCGGGACAACGTGGTGAAACGATTTGCCGAAAGGGATGCCAAGCTGCAGCAGTGGATTGTCAATAACAAGAAAGATAATCAGTTCGGCACTACGATTGAAGAAATCAACAAACAGAACGATCTGACCAAACCGATTTCTGCCACCACCACGGTGATGGGTTATACCCGTTTGATTCCAACCTTTTCCGCTGCCGGTACCCTGACCCGCTGGGCAGAAGAAAAAGTGAAGCCCGACATGGAACGGGATCCCGCTTACATGGATCGCAACATTGAACGGACCGCACGGCGCCTGAAGTCCATGCAGAATGACCTGCTGGTGGAAAGCGACATCCGGTTGCTGACCTACTTCCTGAAAGCCATGGCGGAATTGCCCGAAGACCGTCGTCCGGCCACGTTCCAGAAACTGTTCGGGGAAATCCCGACTGATGGCATGAACGCGGCCATCGAACAGGCCGTCAAGGACATGTATGCCAATACCGGCCTCACGGACCTGGAAACCCGGATGTCCTACATGGATATGTCCGCAGCTGAGCTGGCGGAACTGAATGATCCCCTCCTGAAGGTTGGCGGCGCATTTGCGAAGGAACTGCAGGAAGCCCGGAAAAAAACCGAAGCCATTGCCGGCGCCCTGAACCGGTTGAAGCCGGATTTTATCCAGCTGATCCACCAGGCCACCAACAACCAGTTGTACCCCGATGCCAACTCCACCATCCGGATGACCTACGGCACCATCCAGGGGTACAGCCCGGAAGAAGCATTGTGGTGCTCCCCGTTCACAACCCTGGCCGGCGCCATTGCCAAAGAGACCGGTGAAGAACC
Source organism: uncultured Holophagae bacterium (assembly GCA_964506215.1). Lineage (GTDB taxonomy): Bacteria > Acidobacteriota > Holophagae > Thermotomaculales > Thermotomaculaceae > CAZDKZ01. The sequence goes on along the minus strand of CAZDKZ010000042.1, from coordinate 6,533 downwards.
CTTCGCCAACCCGAAAAAGCTGATTGAACTGTACAAGCAGGGTGATTTCGGTTCATATGGCGACCCCAGCCTGGACGGCAACGTCCCGTTGAATTTCCTCAGTGACGTAGACACCACCGGCGGTAACTCCGGTTCGCCCACCCTCAACGGCAAGGGTGAATTGATCGGGTTGCTGTTTGACGGTAATTTTGAGTCCATCTCGGCGGACTATTATTACAACGTGGATGTGACCCGCAGCATCATCGTGGACAGCCGGTACATGATCTACATTCTCGATAAGTTCTCCGATGCACAGTCACTGCTGGATGAACTGACCATTGTAAACTGACCCCCTGACGAATACGTTACCGGAGCGGCCATCACAGGCCGCTCCTTTTTTTGCGAAAAAAGTTCCATCGCGCACAAACGGATTCCGTTACGACTTCTTCCCTTTCTGCTAAAATCAACACCACAAATCCAAGCTGACTGACGGAGGCCTTCATGGTATCACCAGCATTCCGCTCCTGCTTTCCCCGCATGCGTATTCAGTCTTGCCTGTTTGTCGCGATGCTTCTGTTTCTGCCGTTGAATACCGGATGTAACCGGGACAAAGACGGCGTCAAAACATCTGAGCCGGCTCCGGTCACAGCCGAACTGGCCCGGACCATTACCCACGCCACGTCCGGGATTATCCTGACAACGGATCCGATTCGGGTACGATTCGCAGAACAACACGTCCGGTTGGACCGGGTGAATCAGCCAATCGTCACACCGGAACCCATATTCCGTTTCACGCCCTGGATCAACGGACAGTCCACATGGTCAGATGATGGTCAGACATTGACATACACGCCCGATGAACCCCTGCCCCGGGACACCGCTTTTCTCGGTGTGGTGGACCTGGATATGCTGTTTCATGCAACTCCGGATAAGCCCGAGCTGGGCTCATTTGAGTTTTCCTTCAAAACCGGCAGCCAGGAAATCTCCCAGGTATCAGGGGAGTTCGGACCCCACCCGACTGGTGCCCCGGACCGGGCCGTTTTCACGGGCACCATCGTGCTGACAGAGCCCGCTGAGTTAAACCAGGTGAAATCGGCCACACGGATTACCTTGGATGGCAGAACTGTCACCCCGGTCTGGTCCATCCGGGAAGACCAGCGTATGTTCAGTTATGTGCTGGAAGACCTGGTTCGGGACAACCGTACCCATGATGTGGAAGTGATTGTTGACGGTGAACCGCTGGGGGCCGCTGACGGTGCGGGCCACCGTCGGCAACTGCATCCGGCCCGTCAACTCCTCGTCAGCAGCATCTATCCGGAAACCGAAGGAAGCAGCCGGTTGATCCATGTGGAACTCTCCGACACGCTGGATCCGGCACAGGATCTCAACGGGTTTCTGCGCATCGAACCGGCAATCAGCTTCAGCCTGCGAAAGAGTGGCCGACGGATCACGCTGGTCGGTGATTTTTCGGCCGGAGCATCCTACAGAGTATTCCTGTCCAAAGGCATCCGGAGCATCTGGGGCAATGCACTTGAAGCTCCGGAAGAAAAACAGATTCAGTTTTCTCACCTGAAACCCGCCATCCGGTTCCTGTCAGACGGCATGGTGCTCTCATCGGGTAATCGCCAGCAGTTGCGGTTCGAATCCGTGAATGTCAAGTCCGTTAACGTGGAAATTCAACGGATATACGAAGCCAATCTCGGCCAATACCTCCAGTGGGCCAACCTGGGAAACACGGCAGGTAGAAACGACAGTTTCACCGAGGCGGACCGTGTGGCCGTCAAGGTGGCCGAAACAAGCCTGGACCTGGAAATGGTGGTCAACCGGAAACAGGTGTATGACCTGGACCTGTCCGGCCTGATGCCACACAAGGAAGCCGGGTTGTTCCTGGTAAAAATGTGGTTTGACAAAGACAATATGGTATACAACTCCAGTGAACCCCAGGGAAGCTATTATGATGATCCGCGGCGCAATGGATACCTGTGGCGCCACGGGAGTGTTTACAAGGCCGTACTGGTGTCCGATCTGGGTGTCAGCGCTACCCTGGCAGGACATGATGCCGCGGTTACCGTAACCCGTATATCCAACGCCGAGCCGGTGGCCGGTGCCACGGTCAACCTGAAAAACTACCAGAACCATGTGATGCAATCCAGGGAAACCGATGCTGATGGACTTGCACGGTTTACGGAAGCACCCGATGAAATCTACTTCGTTGAGGCGGTAAAGGACAGGCAGGTTTCCGTCGTAATCCCGAAGAAAATGTCCTGGAATACCGGCTCGTTTGACGTGGGGGGTGCGAACATCAACCAGTCCGGAATCCGTGCATATATCTATCCCGACCGGGGCGTACATCGTCCGGGGGACACCATCCACCTGTCGGTGATTCTCCGCAACCCGGATCATTCCTTTCCGGATCATCACCCCGTAACACTGAAACTCACCAACCCCAGACGGCAGGAGGTATTGGAACAATCGGCTGTCGCGGAAAAAGATGGCTTTGTCACATTTTCGTTCGCCACGGAAGAAGATGCCCCGACCGGAACCTGGCAGGCAACGGTAACAGCCGGAGATTCCACCTTCGTCCATGCCCTGCCGGTTGAAACGGTGGTACCCTACCGGCTCAAACTGGAACTGGGATCCAGCCAGGACCAGATCGGCCCGGACGATACGGAATGGGTTTGCGATCTGCACGCAGATTACCTGTTCGGCAATCCGGCACCCGGTCTCACCGCCCGTGCGGAAGTCCGATTGACCCGCACACGTCCGCCAGTCTCCACATTCAAGGAATATACATTCGACAACGAAACCATTCGATTCAAGGAACAGGTGGAATCCGTTTACAACGGAAAGTTGGATGAAAACGGGGACGCAACCATCAAGTGGAAAATCCCTTCGCTGAAAAACGCACCCACCACCCTTTCGGCACGGTTGACCGCAACCGTACTGGAAAAGGGGGGGCGCCCCAACCGGACAGACACGACCGTTCCGGTCCATCCCTTCCGCAGATATGTCGGCCTGGAACGACCGGATTTCAAGTGGGGATATGCCGGTGTGGGTGAAGAGATGGTCACCCGGATCATCGTTGTGGGAACAGACGGCAAACCCGTTTCGGGGCAGCAGTTGAACTGGACGCTGTATCACAACGAACGCAGTTGGTGGTGGGAGTATCGCAGCTGGTCCGACTACAAGCGCAAATATCGGGATGATCTTCGAACGACCGAAATCGCAACGGGTTCACTCCGTTCTGAAGGGGTCCCGGTGCCATTGAAATTGACGCCTGAAAAACGCGGGTCCTACCTGCTGGAAGTCCAAAACGGTGACGGGCACACGGCAGCATTCTTTTTCAACGCCTATTCCTGGGGAGAAGCCACCGCACCGGACAATGCCGCAACCATTGCGATGGAAATGGACCGGCAATCATACAACCCCGGGGACACGGCGGAACTGACCTTCCCGACACCGGAAACAGGATCCATCCTGGTCCACGTGGTGAAAGGTCACAGCATCCTGTCCGCGTTTCGCGTAAACCCTTCCGGATCTGAAAGAACCGCGGTTCGGATTCCGGTTACGGCAGAGATGATCCCCAACTGTTATGTCACCATATCGGTCCTGCAGCCCCATGATGTCACCGCAAATGACCGGCCGTTGCGCATGTTTGGCGTGTTGAATGTCCCGGTTTCCGATTCGAAAACACAACTGCCGGTGAAACTCCGGATGCCGGACGAACTGGAATCCGGTAAACCGTTCACCATGACCATTCAGGCCGGATCGGATGGCAACGCCCGGTTTACCGTTGCCGTTGTGGATGAAGGCCTGCTGGCCCTCACCCGCTTCCAGACACCGGATCCGTGGGAATTCTTCTTCGCCAAGCAGCGCCTGATGGCTTCACTGGCCGATTTGTACAGCCAGGTTATCCGGGCTGTCAAGGGCGACCCCTACCGGGTGTTCACCATCGGTGGTGATGCGGCCATGATGGCCCGTGCCGCCGGGGAAAAGCCAAAGGAGGACGGCAAACGGAAACGATTCAAACCCGTTGCCCTGTTCAAAGGCCCGGTATCCACGGACGAAAACGGCACAGCTGTTGTTTCGTTCACCATGCCCGAATACATCGGCGCTGTGCGGGCCATGGTGGTCGCAGCTGATGGCAACCGGTATGGTCACGCGGAGAAATCGGTGCCGGTCAAACAGGACCTGATGCTGATGCCAACCCTGCCCCGGGTATTGCATCCGGGCGATCAGCTGAAGATTCCCGTGACCGTATTTTCCATGAAGGACGGAATCGGCACAATCAAACTGAGCGTCAAAACAGAAGGCCCCGTTGACGTGGGTGACAACTGGCAGAACACCATCACACTGGAGAAAGCCGGGGAACGGGATATCCTGATTCCAATCACCGTGAAACAGGCCCTGGGACAGGTGAAAATCCAGTTGCAGGCGACAGCGGAATCCGTTGAAACCACTCATTCCACCGATCTCACCATTGTTCCGGTTTCACCGGAATTGACCGAGTGGAAAAGCCAACCCGTCAAGCCGGGCGAGAGAATCAACGTGAAAATCCCCGGACACGGCATCCCCGGCTCTAACCGGGTCCAGCTCCAGGTATCCAAGCGCGCGGGCCTGAACCTGCAACACCGGCTGGACAGACTGATCCGCTATCCGTACGGATGCGTGGAGCAGACAACCTCTGCCGCCATGCCCCAGTTATACCTGAAGCACCTGTCCCGACTGACCCAGGAACAGGAATCCCGGATCGACCAGTTCATCAACGCGGCCATTGATAAGCTTCGCCGATTCCAGACCGCTGATGGCGGCTTCAGCTACTGGGCCGGTGGCGCCACCGCCAATACCTGGTGCTCCAGCTATGTGGGCCGGTTCCTGCTGGAAGCCCACCGAGCCGGTTACCATGTACCGGCGGGCATGCAGCGCCGTTGGCTTCAGTATGAGCAACAGGCTGCCGCCCGTGGTGTCGGCACCATCAAGGAGCGCTGCTTCCGGGTTTACCTGCTGGCCCGGGCCGGACAACCGGCCACCGGTGCCATGAACCTGTTGAAGGAAAACAGCCTGGGTGCCATGACCGCAACCGACCGGCATCTGTTGGCAGCCGCGTATTATCTTGGCGGCTCGCGGGATATTGCAGCCGAACTTAAGCGGGGTGGCTCATTTGAAATTGCGGCATACCGGGAATCCGGCGGCACCTACGGCTCCGCATTCCGGGATCGGAGCATTCTCCTGGAACTGACCACTGAACAGGAAGACTGGGAACATGCCACCGAACTGTTCGCCCGTATCGCACAACGCTTGTCTTCAAAAGAATGGCTGAGTACCCAGGAGACCGGGTATGCATTGTCCGCCCTGGGCAACTACATTGCCAGGACCGACCCGGGGAATGAAAAAATCACCGGCAGTATTCAACTGCCGGATGGCACCCGGGTCCCGTTTGATACGCCCAACCTGATGATCCATGTGGATGTTCCCGAAGGTTCCGGTGAAACGGCCGAGATTTATCTTTCCCCGGACTGCCCGATTGAAACCGTGCAGGTCACCACACAATGGACCGGCATTCCCCGCCAGGCCGACGCGGTATCGGAAACACACGCGGGCATCCGTACTTCGGTCCGCTGGCTGGATGAGGATGGCCACGAAATTGATCCCTCCCGGATGCCACAGGGCACAACATTTTATGCCCATTACAGGGTGCGGCTGGATTCAGCGGTCGGGTCGTTGGATGAAGTGGTACTGGAACAGATGGTCCCCACCGGTTGGGAAATCGACAACCTGCGTCTGGACGGTGGCGGATTGCCCGCCTGGACCCCTGTCACCTCCACCAGCCGGGTGGAATATACCGATATCCGGGATGACCGGGTCAGTTGGTTCTTTGACCTGTACAGCGGCCGCCACCAGGAAATCAGCCTGTTGTTGAAGCTTCGCGCGGTGACCCGGGGACGTTCCCAATTGCCGCCCACGGTTTGTACCGCCATGTATGATAACCGTTACAGTTCCGTCATTCCCGGCCGATCCGTGGAGGTGCAGGCACCATAATGGTTTTGCAGAAGGCTCACAGAACCGGGTGGCACCGTCACCTGGAAGTACCGGTGATCGTGGGATTGATTGTGATCCTTGTGATAACGGCAATCCTGCTGGTACCGCTTCCGGACAGATTGCACGCGGAATCCACCGGAACCGTGGTGCTGGACCGGAACGGGGAAATCCTCCGCGTATTCCTGGATGACGACCAGCAATGGAACCTCCCGCAAGATCCCGAGCACGCTGTTCCGGAAAAGCTCTGCCGTGCAGCCATCCTGCAGGAAGACCGCCGTTATTATTATCATTCCGGTGTCGATCCGCTGGCCGTGGTTCGGGCAGCTGTTCAGAATATCCGCTCAGGCCGGGTTGCCAGCGGCGCCAGCACCATCACCATGCAGCTGGCCAGAATTCTCCAACCCAAGGCCCGCACCCTTCCCAACAAGATCCTGGAAACGATCCAGGCCATCAAACTTGAACTGCTGTATTCCAAGAAAGAAATCCTGCTCCTGTACCTGGACCGTGCGCCATTC
>CAZDKZ010000041.1:0-21023 GCA_964506215.1 uncultured Holophagae bacterium | reverse complement strand
CGTCGTTGATCACCCATCCGGTCAGTTGCAATGATGTGGCCAGGTTGTGGACAAATGGACGAAAACCGACCCCCTGCACGGCCCCGGTCAATTGAATATGCAGCCGCCGGGTGTTCCGGACATCAATGGCAGGAGCTGCCGGTATTCGCCTGTTGTCCTGGTTCACGGTACCCCCATTTCAGATGGTACTGTCACAAGAATAAGTTTCTGTATTGTAGGCGGAAAGAGTTTGCGATGCAAGTGGGGCCGGTTGGCTCAGCGGTCTTCGGGCAACGTGAAGTTCTCGCCATACTTCTGCCGGTAATAGGCCAGGCGATCCTCGCGGGACGCATTCTTGCCGTTGTTTGTGGGCTTGTTTTCGGCGGGACGGGGCCGTTGTTCAGGCGCGCCCTTGGGTCTCCGCTTGCGTTTCTTGCGTGTTTTCTGATCGGCTTCAGAGCCGGGCTGCCGGGAAGCGATCCTGGGTTTTCGATGGTCCCGTCTTCTATCGGAATCCCGACCGGGCCGGGCCGGGCGCACCCGGGTCTGAATGAAGACACCGGTACTTTCATCTTCGCGGAACATGTCATCTTCCGCCCAGCCCACCGGGATCTCCATCTGGATATATTTCTCGATGGCGGGAAGTGCGTAGATGAACTTTTCGCATGCCAGCGACACCGCTTTCCCCTCACGGCCCACGCGGGCGGTGCGGCCAATGCGGTGGACATAGGATTCCGGGTCTTCCGGCAGGTCATAGTTGACCACCAGTGCCAGGTCTTCAATGTGCAATCCCCGGGAGGCAACATCGGTGGCAACCAGGAAGGGCAACTCACCGGATTTGGCATGTTCCACCGTTTTCAACCGCTTGGCCTGGGTCATGTCACCGATGAGATGACCACACTTGTAGCCATTCAGAGTCAGGCGCTTGGCCAGCTCCACGGCTGTGTGCTTGGTGTTGGTGAAAATCACGGCGTTTTTGGGTTTGTCCGCGTGGAGAATACCCAGCAGCAGGTTGAGTTTTTCATGCCGCCCCACGTGGTAGAGGACCTGTTCTACTTCTTCGACCGTGACATTTTCCGGGTCAATCCGCACTTCGGCGGGGTTGTTCATGTGGTCCCAGGCCAGTGCCTTGACACGCATGTTCAGTGTGGCCGAAAACAGCATGGTCTGGCGTTGGTTCCAGGGCGGCATCTGTCGGAGCATCCGCCGCAGGTCGGGCAGGAAACCCAGGTCAAACAGCCGGTCCGCTTCATCAATGACCAGGATGGATATGTCCTTGAAGTTGATGTGCCGGTTCCGGGCCAGGTCCAGGATCCGCCCGGGGGTACCGATGATCAGCTCCACCCCTTCTTCCAGCTTTTTCTGCTGGGGACCATAACCCACGCCGCCGTAGATGGTGACCATCCGGATGGGCAGATGACCGGAAAGGCGGACGGCGTCTTCTTCAATCTGTGCGGCCAGCTCCCGGGTGGGTGCGATGACCATGGCTTTTCGATTATCGGCCAGTGCGCCTTCCATGTAGCGCTGGAAGATGGTGATCAGGAATGCGGCGGTCTTGCCGGTCCCGGTCTGTGACTGGGCGGTGATGTCTTTTCCCTGGAGGGTGTGGGCAAAACACCGCGCCTGGACATCGGTGCAGGTATCAAACCCCACGTCGGCGATTCCGGCCGCAACATCGGGGTGAAAATTCAATTCGTCAAAACGCATGCAAACTCCTTGGTGTGGGCTTGTGCCCGGTACACAGCCAATCATTATAGTACAAGTTCTTCATCTTTTATCAGGTTATCCGGGCACGGTTGAATCGCGGAGAATAAAGAGGACAAGAAAACTTGACATAGAGTAAAGAAAGGACTACATTATGACAAGAAAAATGGGGAGGTGTTCATGGCCAATGAAACGCGGGTCCGGTATTTCCGGTTCATGAACAATGAGATGAGCCAGGCGGAGCTGGCAAAAGCGGTGGGTGTGTCCCGCCAGACCATTGGTGCCATCGAGGGTGGGGATTACAGTCCGTCCGTGTGGCTGGCGCTTCGCATTGCGCAGGTACTGGGTACCACCGTAGAAGATATGTTCATATCTGGAAAGGAGTCATCATGACGGCTACACAAATTTCAATCGCTAAACTGGCCTGCACGGCCGTGGTGCTGGCACTTGGTGTATTCTGGCGGGCCGAGGCCCTGGTGCTGCTGGTTCTGCTGCTGTTTATCCGGCCCATCGCACGGGAGATCAAACCCTGTCCGGACATGGATGAGCGGCAGAATATGCTGTTTCTGAAGGGCGGCTATTTCGGTTTCCTGTCGGCCATGCTGGTGATCCTGGGTGTTTTCGTGTTCAAGCTGCTGGTGCAGGAGAAGAACCCGGAACCCGAATGGTATCTGGTGCTGGCGGTTCCGCTGGTGGTGAACGGCAGTTTCTATCTCTGGCGGGCATCCGGTTTACGAAAGGTCGGGCTGGTACTGGGTTTCCTGTTTGGCGGTTTCTGGACGGCGTTTACACTGGCCTCCCACGGGTTTTCCCTGGTGAGCCTGGTGGAGTCGGTGGTGGGCATGTCCATCGTGATTTCAACAGCGATCGCCATGAAATGGCCCCGGATCGGTGGCACATTGCTGATGGTGGCGTCACTGGTGTTTACGTTCGCGTTCATCGGCATCTGGGTCCGGATGCCCAATCCTGTCAACCTGGTGTTGATGATCTGCCTGTTGCCCCTGCCGGTGCTGCTGGCCGGGGTGTGCCTGTTCCGATATGGCATTGCCACAGCCCGTCCGGAGGATGAAAACAACAATCAACCCCGAGGAGAAGTATGATGAAAAACCTGATCATTGCCCTGTTGGCATTTTCCATGACAATAGCGCTTGCCGGCGAACCGGCAGCAGAATCGAAGGAACCGGTCCGCCGGGTGGGTACCTATGACTCCCGATGCCTGGCAGTGGCTTACGCGGGGACCCCGTACTTCCGTCAATGGCTGGATCCACTGAGAAAGCAGATGGCGGAAGCCCGGGCGGCCGGGGACAAGGAAAAGATGGCAGAACTGGACCGGCAGGGCCGGGAAAAACAGCATGAGATGCATCTCCAGGCCTTCGGCACTGCGCCGGTGATGAACATCCTGGCACACATCAAAGACCAGTTGCCCGACCTGATGAAAGCAGCTGACGTCCAGGTACTGGTGTCGATCTGGGATACCGAACAGCTGGCAGGGTATGGCGACCTGGAGCAGGTGGACATGACCGAAACCCTGGTTGATGCCCTGAAACCGGATCCCCGTCAACGGGAAACGGCGCTGGAAATTCGCAAGCATGAGCCGGTCCCCATGGAAGAACTGGAAAAAATGAAGCATTGAACAGGTGGCCACAGGGACCGGTGATGCGGTGAACCCGTTCCCTGTGGTAGACTGCCTGCGATATGATCTACCTGCTGTTTTCGATCCTGTGCAGCACGGCCATTGCCCTGCTGTTGAAATCCAGTGAACATCACCGTCGTGACCGGCTGACGGTTACCACGGCCAACTATGTGGTTGCGTCCCTGGTGTCGCTGACGGTTTTCCTGCTGGAGTCACCGGGTGACAGGTTGATGGGCGAACCGGCAGCCCTGTTGCCGTTCCGTTTGTGGGCACCCGGGCCGCCGCCTTCTGATCTGCATGGCCTGGTCTGGGCAATCGTCATCGGGATTCTCGGTGGGATTGCTTATTTCGCCGGCTTTATTACCATTCAGCGGAGTATTCGTGTTTCGGGTGTGGCGTTGACCGGGGCCGTATCCAAACTGGCGATCCTGATTCCCATGGTGCTGTCCATGGTGTTGTGGCAGGAACTGCCCGGCATGGTGCAAGCCGCCGGGATTGTGCTGGCGCTGGCGGCTATTGTGCTGGCCCACCTGTCCGGAAAAGACCTGGGTCGGCTGGGGGCCCTGAACCTGGTGATGATCTGGATGTTTCTGTCTGTGGGAATGGGTGAGTTTGCCAACAAGCTGTTCCAGCAATACGGGTTCTCTCATCAAAAGGGACTGTTTCTGCTGGCGGTGTTCTGCACCGCCCTCATGATCAGCGGGGCAGCCCTTTTGCGGCAACGGAAGAAACCACGAACCGGCGACCTCTGCATGGGTTTCCTGGTGGGCATTCCCAACATGCTGACCTCCCTGTTTCTGATCAAGAGCTTTGCCACGGTGCCGGCACCCGTCGCGTTCCCTGTGTACGGCGCGGGAACCATTGTCATGGTGGCCATGGGGGGTTGGCTGTTGTTCGGGGAAGAGCTTCGAAAGCGGCAATGGGCCGCCATTGCCATCGCTGTTTTGTCCGTTATCCTGATGCAGATCCGGTAAGCGCGGCCGCCATCAGGGACGGCATTACCCGGTTTACCCAGCTTTCCAGTTTCCAATTCTCAATGAATCCGCAATGCCCCCCGTGAGCCGCGATATGCAGACGGGTCGAGTCGGACAGTTTGAGTCTATGAAAATCGGATACCGGAATCACCGGATCATCGGCGGCGGTCACAATGGTTGTGGGTACCGTGATACCGGACAATCGTTCACCGGTGATGGTGTAGCGGTCGAAATAATCTTCCACGCGCGGATAGTTGCTGTACCGGCGGATCAATGCCTCGGTCATCTCCCAGCAATTCTTCATCCGGTATACTTCGCTGAAGTCATAGATGTCCGGAAACGCGGCTGCTTTTTTCTTCAGGCCCCTGAACCACTTCTGCATGAAATACCGCCTGAGCCAGGCAATGTCATCAATGATCCGGGTGGAGCGGATGGGGTCCAATAGCGGACAGATGCATACGGCGTGGTTAAAGTTAACCGGCGCATCAGTACCGAATTCCCGGGCAACCCGAACAGCAAAGTTGCCGCCCAGGGAGAAACCGGCCAGGGCCACCGGTGCCGGTGAAACCCGGTCGCAGATCATCCGGACGGCATCGGCTACTTCCACGATCCGGTCGCTGCGGAACGGCTTTTCATTGAGGGCATGGGTGTCCCCATGGTCCCGCAGATGGAGGCGGATAATATCATAACCTGTCTGATAGAGGGTTTCGCCGGTGCTGAGGATGTAGGCGGACCGTACCGAACCTTCCCAGCCATGGATCAGGATCACGGTTTTGCAAGGGATGGTGTCCTGTTGACTGTGGAAATACTGAAGGGCTACCCCCTTCGGTGTTGTGATGCGGTGTTCCGTTTCATTGTCCACCAAAGCCAGTGAAGCGGGTACCCGCCGCCTGGTACTTGCCAGGATGGTCTGCAGGCGGGCGCTGCGCACGAGAAGCCCCGGTTGGAACGGGATTTGTTGAATAATGTCTGCCGGATGCCGCATGGTGGTCTCCTGTGTTTGGTTTCAACGATGGTAGCACATGGATCCAAATCAGCAGGAAACCCGTTGACCAATTCCAACGTACCCATCAGTACAGAAGTTGAGACAAAACGCCGAATGATCGGCCTGGAGGAAAACATGATGAAACGAACCTGGATTCCCGGGCTTTTCCTGTCTGCAGCGTTGCTGTTTCTTGTGACCGGGTGTTCGTCCAGTTCAATTTCACTCCCGGATACCGGGGATGATGATGGTGGCGGTACCACGGTTCAGATCAATGAACAGGAATTGCTGGATGAGACGTTCCGGATTGATATCCAGGAAATCGAGGTGGTTTACAACATTTATCCGGATACCAACAGTATCCAGGGTGAGGCCACGGTCCGGTTTACCATGCGGGAGGGGCAGTCTGTCCCGGTGATTCATTTTGATCCGGCCATTCGCTGGGCGACACCAACACTGCTTCAATTGAACGGTGAAGATCTGGATTTCAATGACAGCGAGGATGTGCGGGTGTTCACGCCCGAACGGACCACCCAGCAGAGCATTGAGTTTCAACGGGAACTTTCCGGCAATGATCAGCACACGCTGCGGGTTCGTTTTCCGATGAATGCCACCGGAACGGGGACATCATTTTTCACCGATGTGAACGACATTTATGGCAATGGAAACGAAGAGCGGTTCCCTACCATCAACACGCCCCATGAACTGGCCCGACATCGGATCCGTTTCCGTGTCCATTCCGAAACCCCGTATCGCTGTTTTGGCTCCGGGTCCGTGGTCAAGAGCGACAACCAGGTTGTCCAGGAGTGGGAACTGGATACCGGCCGGGAAGTGGCATCCTACACCGTGATGTTCATGGTGATGCCGGCGGCGGATACGGTTTATGCGGAGCAGACCGTGGACGGCGTGGATGTCCGTGTGATGGCTTATGCGGGTGGCACATCGCCCCAGGTGGTGTTTGATGACCTGGAGAGCTGGTTGCCCGAGTTGCGGCAGAACCTCGGGCCGTTTCCCATGCCCGGGGGGATCAGTATTTTCCTCACTGAGTCCGGTGGCGGTATGGAATATTATGGCGGTACCATAACCTCGCTGCGGGCGCTGGATCATGAAGTGTTCCACATGTATTTCGGCTGTTCCACCGTTGCGCTTACCTATCGTGACTCCTGGTGGGACGAGGCCATCAACATGTGGTACGAATACTCAGCTGCCGGGAATTATGCGGCCATTGACGAGGGATACCAGTCCAACATTGTCAGTAGACGTTCCCCGGTGTCCGTGGGATTCGATACCCGGGCGTATGATGAAGGTGCCCGGATCATTCAGGCCGTGGCCAATGAAATGGGCGGCCGCGGTGAGATGATCGATTTTCTGTCCGACCTGCATCAGCGGCGGATGTTTGATCCGTTTAACACCTTTGAACTGGTGGATGAGATTGAAGCATACAGCGGGGTTGATATGTATGATCGGTTCCTGGGCTGGTTGTACTACGGTTCCCGCACCTACTACGCCAAATCGGCAACGGACACGACTGGTGAAGCGTACTGGTTGCACAAGGTGGATATGACACCACCCGATGCAATTCTCCGGAAGTACGGGTTGAAAAAATAGTCCGCCTGAACCGGTGATTATCGGCTTTTGAACATGCGGGGAATGGTCTTCAAGAAGGCCGGGATTCCCCGCAACCGGTCCATGCCGGTGCCATACAGAGCCCGGAGCAGTCCCTTCAGTCCGTCATAGACGCTGCGGCTGTAGGGATACCACCACAGGTCGCGCCGGACAAACGGTAACCAGTCGTCCACGATCACCTGGGGTTGGGTCATCTCATTAAATCCCAGTTGGCCATGGCTGCGGCCGATCCCGCTTTCCTTGAAGCCGCCCCAGGCGGTTTCCGGCAGCCCGTGGCTCATCAGATGGTCATTGATGGTGATGGCGCCTGCCCGGATCCGACTGCCCAGTTGCCGGGCCCGCTTCCGGTTCCGTGACCAGACCGATCCGGTGAGTCCCAATGGGGAGTCATTGGCCAGGCGGACGGCCTCATCCATGCTGCCCACTTTCATTACCGCGATGATGGGTCCAAACGTTTCTTCTTTCATGACCAGCATGTCATGCGCAACTTCTGTCAGTACGGTTGGGGGGAACAGATTTGCCAGAGCAGGGTCTTCGGGCACCGTTGCCTGTGCAAAAACGGTCGCCCCTTTTGCGATGGCGTCATCCAGGTGTTGCCGGACGGTGTCCACCTGCCCGGATGTTGTCATTCCTCCCACGTCAATATCCATGTCCGGCCCCTTGTCCAGGCCAACCCGGAGGATCTTCACCCGGTTTTCCAGCTCAAGCAGGAATCGGTCATAGATGTCCGCGTGGACATAGATCCGTTCTACACCACCGCAGGATTGACCACAATTGGAAAATCCGGCCCACATGGCACCGGCAGCGGCACGCGCCGGGTCCGCATCGGGGCAGACCAGCATGGCGTCATTGCCACCCAATTCCAGGTTGACCGGTGTCAGGGATTCTGCGGCCAGGGCCATCAGCTGTTTGCCCACCGGAACCGAACCGGTAAAGAACAATTTATCAACACCGGCATCCAGGAAGGCCTTGCCTGCAATCCGGCCCGGCATGTTCAGGGTGGCCAATAGTCCCCCCGGAATGTCGGTGGCCTGGAACAGGTCGTTCAATGCCATGCCCACCATCTGGGTCTGTGTGGCAGTCTTGAGAATGACGGCATTCCCGGCCAGCAGTGCCATGAGCACTTCGGAAAAGGGTATGGAGAAGGGATAGTTCCATGGGGAAATGATCCCTACAACGCCGTATGGCACGCGCAGGATATGGCTTTTCTTGTTGAAGGTGGCCAGTGAGCCTTTGCCTGGCCCTGTTGTTTTCAGAAAAGCGGGCGCTTTGCGGCAATAATACCGGGTGGCCAGGGTGGCGGCCAGTATCTCGGTGGCCATTGCATCCAGCCTTGTTTTGCCGTTTTCATCCGATATCAGCTTCGCCAGGCGGTCCCCTTCGGACAGGAGCACGGGAATCAACTGCTTCAGGATTTGGGATCGTGCAGCCGGTTTGACGGTTGCCCACTTTACCTGGGCAGTCCGGGCCTGTTCCATGGCGTTTTCCAGATCGCCGATATCATGCAGGGGAGAATGACCCAACAGTGTTCCGGTGATGGGATTTGTACTGTGTGTGGCATGGTCCGCACGTTTCGGCATGTCGCCCTCCTGTCGATTGGTTGAATTCCGGTTTGCTGCTCTTCATCATATCCGGTTTGAAGCGAATGAACAACGGCCTGGACACTTTCGTAAAACATGGGGAATATGGATCAACATGATAATTGTGCTATTGGGGAGGGAGGCGCACGTGAACAAGAAATTCAGGCAACTGTTGCAGCTCTGGGTCCTGGTGATCATATCCATGGGAGGCGCGCAAGCTGAGGAACCGGCGCTTCCGGCCGTACCCGGAACCCTGGCGCCGGAAGTGGTTTCCCTTTCCGATGCAGAGATGACATATGCCCTGTACCTTCCCGGGGATTATTCAACCGACCGGCTGTGGCCGGTTCTGGTCTGTCTGGACCCGGCAGCCAGAGGCAGTGTGCCGGTGGAGCGATTCAAAGATGCAGCGGATTTCCATGGCTTCATCCTGATCGGGTCCAACTATGCAAGGAACTATGATTCAAAATCCGTGGAACGGTCCCTGATTGCAATTCTGGGTGATCTGGGCGCGCGATACGCCGTTCACGCGGATGGTGTGTATGCGACGGGATTTTCCGGTGGTGCCCGTGTGGCCCTCACCCTGGCCGCGCAGTTCGGAGATTTCAGTGGGGTGATTGCATGTGGCGCTGGATTTCATCCGGAATATCCACCGGACCCGTTCGGCCGCTTTCCGGTGTTGATGACCCTGGGGATTTCGGATGCCAATTATTGCTTCATGCGATCCCAGTATCGGATGATGCAGAAATATGGACGGGATGTCTCCATGCTCCTGTTTGAGGGGGGGCATGACTGGCCGTCTGCGGACATGTGTCAATGGGCACTGGGATGGTTGCGATTGCGGGGAGAGGACACCGGGGCCATGCCGGCGGATCCGAAATGGCGGTCCATGTTCCTCAACGCCCTGGTGGACCGGGCCGGGCAGTTGCTCGCAGACGGTAAACCGGTTGAGGCCATGTGTGCCCTGGACATGATGAATGAGCGCCAGGCCAACAGGTCCGGCCTCTCAGACAGGATACGGGATCTCCGCCAGCAGGCCATGGCCCGCCCCGGCTTCATGCAGGAGCGGGCGGCGGTGAAGGAAGAAATGGAGAAAATGAAAGAGATTGAATCGGTGATGGTCCACTGCAAGCAACAGGGCATGGATATCCGGGAGCGTTCCGCATTGATTCAGTGGGTCCGGTCAAAAGCCGCTGCATTCCGTCACATGTCAAAGGATAAGGATCCGGCAAAACGGTTGATGGGGATCCGGTTGCTGGACTATTTGTGGCGCAGACCGTATGAAGGGATCTTGATCGAAATGGCACAAGGGTCGTATGACAACGCGATCCGGTTGGGCGAGCTGGCTGCGATTGTACAGCCGGATAACTGGCTGACTGATTACAACATGGCCTGCGCCTATGCAAGAAAAGGTGATTTCCGCAATGCCATCAAGTCATTGGAGAATGCAGTAAAGAAAGGACTTCGGAATCCAGGAAATGCCTGGCTGGACGCAGACCTGTCGGAGCTGGTAAAGAATCCGAAATATCAGAAGAAACTGGGTAAGCTGCTGGGCCCCCGGCCCTGATCCCGATCATCCGGCACTACACGCGGCACCGGTTTACGTTTTCAGGATCATCACTGAACGGAGCATGACCATGAAATGGCAGAAGCTGCCCGCCATCACAAACAGGTGCCAGATTTCATGGAAGCCGAAAACCCCCGGAACGGGGTTGGGTTTCTTGATCCCGTAGATGACGGCACCGACCGAATAGAACACCCCGCCGGCTACCAGCCATGCGAGTCCTTCGGTCGTCAATGACTGGAAAATCGGATAGATGGCCACAATGCATACCCATCCCATCAGCAAATAGATGCTGGTGCTGACCCACCGGGGTGCGTGGATCCAGAAGGTGGAGACGAAAATGCCCGCGAAAGCCAGTCCCCACACAACACCGAACACGCTCCATCCCCAGCCGCCCCGTAAAGGGACCAGGCATACCGGTGTATAGGTACCGGCGATCAGCATGAAAATCATCACATGGTCCAGGATACGCAGGACCCGTTCGCCCTTTTCCGACAGCGGGAGCAGGTGGTACAGGGCCGATGCGGTGTATAGCAGGATCATGGTGGAACCGTAGATGGCAAATGACACCACGTGCCATGCAGTGGCATTCAATGCAGCCAGTGTAACAAGCACGGACAGGGCCGCGATTGACAGGAACGCTCCGGCCAGATGAGAAAGTCCGCTGAACGGATCTTTCAGTTTCGCGAATACAGCCATTCTGCCTCCATGTGTCGGGAATCAATGTACGTTATCATGATTTTTGCTGTTGGACAACCGCTGGATTGGTTTCCGTGTCCTTCGGCGGGATTTCTTGCGGATGCCATCTCGGGAAGAGCTTCGGATCGGAACAGAGTGGCATGATTCCGCCAACATGAAATGTTAGAATGCGTGGAGAGAATCAATTGGGAGGAAGCATGAAACCGATTCGAATATTGTCGTTTCTGTTCACGTTGGCATTGTGTTTCAATGTGTTCGCGGGGGATCGCCAACTGACATCGTTTGATGCGGTGTTGAAGTCGCTGGATTCCGGTCACCTGGTTCGAGTGGTGGTGCAGTATAAGGATTGTCAGCTGATTTCGGACAACAAGATACAGGAGCATGTGCCGGACGCTGTTGGCGGTATGACAATTGACACCTTTGAATACTTCGCACCGGGGTCGGTCAGGAACGAACAGGGGTTCATTTCAGCGTCCAAAACCATCCTGATCCAGCATCCCACACGGGGCATGGTGCACAACTATGCCAAGGTACGGATCCATGCCGACGGTAAGGTCCAGATTGTGGCACGGTATCTGAAACCCGGTACCCTGGAAGTGGTAATGGACGAAAGTTTCTATACCACCATTGCGGACGGAAAAGGTAACGGTGCAGCGGCGTTTTATCTGCTGAAATAACAGCGGGAGCTGTGCCCGCTTTCCGAAAGTCCCGGTATTAAATACCTGGATCCTTGGTCATGGGCCGTTCCGGGTGCTTCCGGTAATGGCGGTATCGGCTTTTGACAGCGGAAGCGAACCGGCCGAGTATCAGTTCCAGGTCGGATTCTGCTGCCAATTCACGATACCGGGGCAATTCCCGCAATCGTCTGCTGACCTTGAATCCTGTGTCTGCCTCCGGATCAAATTGAATGTCATCGGGCATCAGCCGGATCGGGTCATCCAGTGCCCGTTCCAGCAGTTTCAGCATGGTATAGCTGTAGAAGTTTTCCAGGTCGATGACGCCTTCCGCATGGTTCAGCTTATCCCGGAATGCCGGCGCCAGTTCTTTTTCCAGGGCCGTAAAAGACACCCGTCTCGTCATGGTTCCTCCCCCGATTGGTTGAACAATTGAACGGTGAATACTGGTTACTCAGAATATAGGGGCAGCAACCGGCAGATGCAAACGGTCAGTCTTTCTGCCACTTTTTCATGGCGATCCGATCGAACGTATCCGGTATCAAACGCTGGAGAAACAGCACGAATCGATACCATCCCGGGTAGGTCAACTGCCGTTTTCGTCGGTCAATGGCCCGCAGCACTTTTCGTGCCAGTCCATCCGGCTCACCGCTGAACGGCGTGGCGGGCGGTTTCCGGTTCCCCAGGGCACGGGAGGAAAACCCGGTATTGATCCGGCCCACGATCAGGCCCAGCACATGGACACCGGCGGGTTTCAGCTCGGCCCGGAGCGTATCGGTATAGGCCACCAGGGCATACTTGGTGGCGCAATACGCGCCCATCATCGGTACCGGCATTTTACCGGCCACCGATGCCACGTTGACAATGGTCCCGCCGGACTGTTTCAACAGGGGCAGCAGGAGCCGGGTAAGGGTAACCACCGAGAAAAAATTCAGTTCCATACCGGATCGCAATTGATCGTCCGACATGTGTTCCCAGTCATCATAATGGCCGATGCCGGCATTGTTGATCAGGACATCCAGGCGTTCCAGTGATGATGTGGTTGTTTCAACAGCCTTTTCGATGGATGAACGATCGGTGAGGTCAACCGGAATGTGCAGGTCAACCGGAAATTCCGGTTTGCTCCTGGAGATGCCGGCCACGGTATATCCGTGTTCCGCAAATATCCCGGCAAATGCCTTGCCGAAACCGCCGGTAATGCCGGTAATCAGGACAACAGGTCGGTCGATTCGCGTCTGCATGGTGAGCTCCTGTTCGATGTGAACAGCCCCACTCTAGCAGATCGCCGTCGGGATCGTCAAAAGTTGTTCTTCATGGTGTCAACAGGCAACTGTCCCCCAGTTCCAGGCGGATTGTACTGGTCTCCACCAGGACCTCTTCCTTCATGCGACCATGAACGGTGAGAACCGCTTCCAGGTTACCGGCAATTTCCGCGTCAATGGCATACTGGTAAGGGGGCAGTGAAGTGAGAATGCCCACGCCCACATCCTGCCAGCTGGGAACAGCCATTTCCCGATCTGTGCGGATCGTCAGCACCAGGTCCTGTTTGGCCAGTTGCTGAAGGCCGGTACGGAACCGTTCGGCGGATTCCCGATCGCATAATCGGGCGGAAATCTCAAATCGTGCCTGTTTGATCAGGCGGCAGGAAACAACTTCCACCCCCAGTTTTTCCCGGTTGGCTTCCAATGCCTCGATAAATGCCAGCGTGATCTCTTTTTCCAGGCACAAATGGACCGTGTTCTCGAACCCCAGCCATTCTTTCAAATGCTCGGCCAGGGTTTCCGTCTGGATACCGTGGCGGCGGGAAAAGAAGTAGGTGGCAGATCGTCCGATGCCACTGAGGAAGCCCATGAGAAATCCCTTTGCCAGGATAAACGGGGAGCTGAGAACCAGTTCGACCATGGGTGTGGTCATGGCAACCTCCTGTTGATTTTGATAATCGGTCCGTGAGCCGGGGCGTGGATGCGCGCGGTTACAGAACATCCGGCTTCCGAGGTAAATGAATCTGTTGTTATTTATAATATACGCACCGTCGACCGGATTGTCGAGGGAACGGGAATACTGCGTGGTAACATGTTTCCATTATGCTCACCGGAGGGAATGGTGGCAGCGGTAACCCTGACACAGATACAGAAAGCGGCCGAGCGGATTCAAGGAGAAGTCAACCGGACACCGGTGATGACATCCCGAACCCTGGATCGGATAACCGGTGCGCGGCTCTATTTCAAGTGTGAAAATTTTCAACGTGCCGGTGCCTTCAAATACCGGGGAGCCACAAACGCCATCCGGTTGCTGCCGAAAGGGCAGCGGGAACAGGGGGTAACCACCCATTCTTCCGGGAATCACGCCGGTGCACTGGCACTGGCGGCAATGCGGAACGGGATTCCAGCGTACGTGGTAATGCCCAGCACCGCTCCCCGGGTCAAGGTGGCGGCCGTGGAAGAATACGGTGCCCGGATCACGTTCTGCGAACCCACACTTCAAGCCCGGGAAACCACGCTGCAACAGGTGCAGGAAGCGACCGGTGCATCGTTTATCCATCCGTATGACAACCTGGACGTGATTGCAGGACAGGGGACAGCGGCCCTGGAGCTGATTGAAGATGTGCCCGCGCTGAACATCATCATGGCGCCGGTGGGCGGGGGCGGTCTGCTCAGCGGGACCGCCATTGCGACAAAGTCCCTGCTGCCCGACGCGAACGTGTTCGGTGCGGAGCCAGCCGGTGCGGATGACGCGTTCCGTTCCCATCGGGACGGCGTCTGCTATCCGTCCGTGAACCCGGATACCATTGCAGATGGTTTGCTGACCGCGTTGGGCACCCATACATTCCCCGTGGTACGGGAGCGGGTAGACGCCATCCATGTGGTCAGCGAGGATGGCATCCGTCGGGCCATGCGGCTGATCTGGGAGCGGATGAAAATCATCGTCGAACCGTCTTCAGCGGTCACGCTGGCTGCGGTACTGGCATATCCGGAAGTGTTTGCCGGTCAGACCGTGGGCCTGATCATCAGCGGCGGAAACGTGGATCTGGACCAGTTGCCCTGGTGAAAATCCGGAGGAGAGGATGAACCTGGAACAATTGCGGCAGCGACTGACAGACTCCCTCAAACGCCAGCCCCGGCTCAACGGGCGGGATGAATTTATCCGTTCAGCGGTACTGGTGCTCCTGTGGGACCATGCGGACGGTATCCGCCTGATCCTTCAGAAACGCCATCCCGATATCCGCCAGGGCGATGAAATCTGTTTCCCCGGTGGCCACGTGGACCCGGATCGGGACGCAAACGCAGTGGAAACCGCCTTGCGGGAGACCGAAGAAGAAATGGGTATCTCACGGAAATATATCCGGATTCTGGGTCAGCTGGATTATGTGATTGCCCCCACCGGCAACCTGGTGGATGCAACCGTAGGCCTGGTGACGCTACCGGCGGGCGTTGAACTCCGACCCAATCCCATGGAAGTAACCCGTGTACTGACCCCGGAACTGGCATGGTTCCGGGAGCATGGACCGGAAATCTATCACATTCAACTCCAGGCAAGTCCGGAAATTCAGACCCGCAGCGGTGAGAAGCGGACGCTGTTTCCGGCGGCCGAACTGGGATTGCCCGAACGGTACCACGGTACCTGGCCGGGTGCGCGAATCCCGATCCTGGTGTATCGATACGATGGTGAAGTGATCTGGGGCATGACGGCCCGGATGATCCGGGACCTGGTGTCCCGGGTGTACGGTTCAGCGGAAGCGGACGTCTGACGCTTCCTTCACCAGGCCCAGTTCCGATGCATAGCGGAAAAACAGGAACAGCGCCTTCCGTTCCCGGGACCCCAACGTATAGTGCAGGTTTTCTGTCAAATACCGCCGGATCAGCCGCCGATGGATGATGGACAGGTCCATTTCCCGGATGGCGTTCTCGGTAATGGTGTCAATCTGACGGATCCCGTTGTCCCGCGCGTCCCGGAACAGATCCGGTGACAGACTGCTGTCCCGTCTCAGTCCCCATACGGCGAAAACAAACGGCAGTCCGGTGAAATGCTTCCACTCCATGGCCAGGTCCATGGCTACCAGTGAGGGATTGTCCAGCGCATACTGGAATGCCCGATCCCCGATGGCCAGTACGGCGTCGTTGGTCTTCAAGAGAGCGTCAATGTCCGTTCCGGTTGCCTGTTCATACCGGCAGTCCTGGCCGATCCAGAGCTGCATCAATACCTGGATCAATACGTTTGATGTCCGGGAAGACGGGTCCAGCAGGATCCGGCTGATTTTTTCCACCGGCTTGTCGGAAAACAGCATCACGCTTTCCACCGGCCCTTCGGACGCAATGCAGACGCCGTCCACAATATCGATGTCGTCCGTTTCCGGGATGAGGATCGAGGAAACCAGGCCGGCATCCACTGTGCCGTTCGCCAGCTTGATGCAGGACGCGGCCGGTTCGTCGATCACGGTGTCGAAACCGTCCCGGTTATCGGCCAGCAGCCGGTCGGTCAACGGCCGGGCGTTCAGGTAAGGAATGATGGAAATCGCGGGTTTACGGTTTTTGGAAGTCAAGGCGGAAACACGCTCCTTTCTCTCCGGGGTTCTCCAGGGAAATGCTGCCGTCCATGGCTTTCATCAGGTGGTTGGACAGGTGCAGTCCCAGGCGCATACCCCGGCTGTGATGTTCAATATCGCCCATCAGTTTGAACCGGTCAAAAATAATGTCGGCCATGTCAGCGGGAATTCCCGGACCGGAATCCTGGATAAACAGGGATACGGTGTCTTCAGATTCCGCGGTGGAAATGGTAATGGTGCCACCGGCCGGCGTATGGCGGACCGCATTATCCAGGACAAAGTCCACAACCTGTTCGGCCCGGACCGGATCAGCCTGGATGTCCAGTTGCTGGGGCTCTCCTGAAATGCTGATGCCGTTATTGTCGATTTCCGAGCTGTGCCGTTCCAGCACGTGATGGACAATGGGCGGCAGGTGGGTGGTTTCCAGGTGCACATACCCCCGTTCATTTTCAAAATTCACCGCGTCAATGACCCGTTCAATGATCTGGGACAGGTGGGAACTCTCCTGGAAAATCACGCCCAGGAACTGTTTCTGCTCCGCTTCCTCGGTGACCATACCTTCCAGCATGCTCTGGGTGTAGGTGATGATGGAGGTGAGCGGTGTGCGCAATTCGTGGGACATGAGCCCCATGAAATCATCTTTCAGCTTGTCCAGCGTGCGGAGTTCTTCCACCACTTTTTCCAGTTGCAGGTTGGAGTCCCGGAGTTCACGTGTCCTGGTGCGGACCGTGTCTTCCAGGATTTCATTGTGGCTGTGGATTTCTTCCATTTTCTCTTTCAGTTCCCGGTTCAAATGGTTGACCATGTTGTACAGCCGGGCATTTTCCAGGGCAATGGCAATATTGTTGGCGATCAAATGATAGAAACTCAGGGTGTCCTTGGGAAAATCCTCGCGGTCGTAGGAATACAGGTTGAGAATACCCAGTGGTTTTTTCTTCCCGGACAGGGGAATGGAGATTACCGATGCTACCTCGGGAACCTCGCCCTGGACCTTTGCGAAGATCGGGGTGTTCTTGTGGCGGTTCAACAGGACTACCCGGTTCCGTTGCATGATGGCGTGGGCGGCAGTGAGACCGCTTTCCAGGATGATGTTGTTCAGCGGGTCTTCCTTGATGTTGCTGTGCAGGGTTTCCCGAAGTTCCCCGGCCTCCGCACCTTCCAGCAGCATGGATACACCGAATTCGCCGTGCCGCTGGAGCGCGTCGGACGCGATCTGGATCACCCGGTCGGTGTCCAGCTCGGCCACCACGGTGGCACTGATCTGGTTAGCCGTGATCAGTTCCCGTACCCGGGATTCCAGTGACCGTTTCAGTTCTTCCAGTTCATCGTACAGGTCGGCCATCTCAATGTTGCTGGTTACCGCGTGCTGCAGCAGTTCGGTTTCATCCTCGGTGGTGGACCCCACCATGATGTTCACCGTACCGTCTTCCCGACTGCTCTCCGATTCGGATTCGGCACCACGGTTGGCCTCGTTCTGTTGCATGGGCACCCGCAGGGACAACAGGAAACTGTCGATGATGTCATCCCCCACCGGCAGCTTGTGCTTACTGATGACGTTTTCCATCACCAGCTTGCTGACTTCAAGAAACGCGTCCGCGACGCCGTCGCCCCGGGTGGCGATGGTAGGGAAAAATGCGCGGCTCTTGTCCCGGTTGAACTTGCCGTTGAGATCCTGGATCGGTGTCAGTTCGTTCAGGTCCCGCTTGTTGTACTGGAAGACGATGGGTACGTCTTCGGCCTTGAGACCGTAATAATCCAGGTTCTTCAGCAGGTCCCGGAAGCTTTCCACGTTGTCGTCCAGCAGGTTGTCCTGGCTGTCGATCACGAACACCACGCCGTCCACCCCGGCCAGCACGGCTTTCCGGGTGGCACTGTATTTCACCTGACCCGGCACGGTGTAGATTTTCAGCTTGATCTTGAAGTTGTTGAACGTGGATACCGTTACGGGCAGAAAATCGAAGAACAGGGTCCGGTCCTCGTCGGTTTTCACCGAGAACAGCTTGGTGGTATTGCTGTCATCCATGATGGAATGGAGATATTGCAGCGAAGTGGTCTTTCCGCACAGGCCCATCCCGTAGTAGACAATCTTCACCAGGATTTCGCGCTTGGAGAAACTGATCTGGACCATGGCGTTATCGTAGAGAATTCAGACACATTTGTCAATTATTACCAGATAGTTGTCAATCTTTGGACACCTTATCGGTGTGAAACGGGAATTATCTAAAAAACAGACCGTGCCCGGTGACGCATCAGGTGATCCACCAGCACCAGGGCGGTCATGGCTTCGGCGATGGGCACCACCCGGGGGGCGATGCACGGATCGTGACGCCCCTCGGTTTTCACCGTGGCGGGGTTGCCGTCCTTGTCCACCGTGTTTCGGGGTACCAGGATGGATGAGGGTGGCTTCACCGGGAAGCGGAATACCAGTTCCTGGCCGGTGGAAATCCCACCCAGAACACCGCCCGCATGGTTGGTGGCAAATCCGTCCGGGGTAATTTCATCGTTGTTTTCGCTGGCTGTGCGCAGGACCACATCAAAACCGGCACCGAATGCAATGCCCTTGACCGCGGGGATGCTGAGAATCGCCTTGCCGATGTCCGCGTGGAGACGATCGAATACCGGTTCGCCCAGACCCGCGGGCAGGCCGTTTGCCCGGACTTCCACCAGTGCACCGATGGAATCACCTGCGTCACGGACCTTTCGGATTGTTTCCGCCATCTTTTCCGCCCCCACCGGATCCGCACAGCGGACCGGGTTGGATTCAATGGTGTCGGGAGAGAAGGTTTCCGCCCGGACTTCTCCCACCTGGACCACGTGTCCGGTAACAGTGATGCCCGCCTTTTCCAGGATGACCGCGGCCACTGCGCCGCCGCATACCCGGCCGATGGTTTCCCGGGACGAGGACCGGCCACCGCCCCGGTGGTCCCGGCGGCCGAATTTCTGCTGCCAGGTAAAATCCGCATGGCCGGGCCGGTACAGGTCACGGATTGCGTCATAATCCTTGGAACGGGAATCCCGGTTTTTGACCATCATGCAGATGGGCGCGCCGGTTGTGCAACCTTCGAACACACCGCTGAGAATTTCCACCGTGTCCGGTTCGTTACGGGGGGTGGTCAGGTCGCTCTGTCCCGGTCTGCGCCGATCCAACTGCTGCTGCACATGATCCACCGTCAACGGAACCCCGGCGGGACATCCATCCACGATGACCCCCACGGCCGGACCATGGCTTTCGCCGAAGGTGGTAATTCTGAAGCATTTTCCAAAGCTGTTTCCTGCCATGACTCCTCCGCGACCGGGCGTTTTCATCGATTTGATTGGCCCAGTCTACCCCATTTGATCGGGTACGTCAAAACCGGATGAAACCGGAATAACTGCGTTTCTTCTTGACATACCGGTACCCCGTTCATACAATGCACGGGAATTCTCTTTCTTGAGGAGGAAAGGCATGAGTGAATCGCTGGCAAAAGTAAAGGAAATCATTATAGACCAGCTGGAAGTGGATGAAGCACAGGTAACCGAACCTGCACATTTCATCAACGACCTTGGTGCTGACTCTCTGGACATTGTTGAACTGATCATGGCATTCGAAGACGGTTTCGGTATTGAAATTCCGGATGAAGATGCAGAAAAGATCCAGACTGTTGGTGATGTTGTAAAGTACATTGAGGAGCACAAATAATCCGCTCCTTAAAGGAACACCCATGAATCGACGCGTCGTCGTGACTGGTGTGGGACTGGTGTCTCCAGTCGGCATCGGCACAAAGAACGTCTTTGAAGCTCTGCTGGACGGGAAAAACGGGATTCGCAGAATCAGTAAGTTTGACCCGGAAGGCTATGCGAGCCAGGTGGCCGGCGAGGTGGATTTTCCCCTTGAAGATTACCTGGACCGCAAAGAAGCGCGGAAAATGGCTCCGTTTATCCACTTTGCGGTGGCGGCATCCGATATCGCATTGAAGGATTCGGGACTGACCATTTCACCGGAAAATGCAGCCAAAGTCGGTGTCATCATCGGCTCGGGTATCGGTGGCCTGGATTATATTGAAGAACAGCACAAGATGCTGCTGGAAAAGGGTCCGCGCCGCGTGTCCCCGTTCTTCATACCCGCTTCCATTATCAACCTGGCTTCCGGCACGGTATCCATCCGGACCGGTGCCAAAGGTCCCAACCACGCCGTTGTCACCGCATGTGCAACCGGCACCCACGCGATCGGCGATGCATTTCACATGATCCAGCGGGGGGACGCCGACGCCATGATTGCCGGTGGCACCGAATCCGCGGTCACCCCCATGGCAGTTGCCGGTTTCAGTTCCATGAAAGCCCTGTCCACACGCAATGACGATCCCGCCCATGCCTCCCGTCCCTTTGACGCAGAACGGGACGGGTTTGTCATCGGTGAAGGTGCGGGCATCATGATCCTGGAAGAACTGGGGTCTGCACTGAACCGCGGTGCCCGGATTTATGGTGAAGTGGTGGGATACGGACTGACCGGGGATGCATACCACATGACCGCCCCAGCGGAAGACGGGGACGGACCCATGCGGGCCATGCAGATGGCCCTGGGCGATATCGCGCCCGATCAGGTGGGATACATCAATGCCCATGGTACGTCCACGCCTTACAATGACAAGATTGAAAGCAAGGCCATCCGCGGTGTGTTCGGCGCCCATGCCGACAAGCTGATGGTCAGCTCCACCAAGTCCATGGTAGGTCACCTGCTGGGCGCGGCCGGCGGACTGGAAGGCGCGGTAACCGTACTGTCCCTGTTCGAAGGGAAGGTACATCCCACAGCCAACCTGACGGTACCCGATCCGGAATGCGACCTGGACTATATCACCGAAGGGGCACGGGCATTGGATGCGGAATACGCCATGTCCAACTCGTTCGGGTTTGGTGGCACCAACGGCTGTCTGCTGTTCAAGCGATTTGAGAACTGATCAGAAACGGGGGCTTCGGCCCCCTTTTTTTGTTGCGCGCACGCCCGGCAGCCGGTACCGTAGTGCCAGGAGGACAGCATGAAGGAAAAGACGAAGCGGGAACGCTATCAGCGGATACTGGAACAGCTCACCGA
>CAZDKZ010000040.1:0-21446 GCA_964506215.1 uncultured Holophagae bacterium | reverse complement strand
CTTGAGTCTCAGTGAGAACGAGAAAGAACAACGCTTTCCATCAAGATCTTCCTTTGAATCAGTAACTTAAACTCAAACTGCCCCGCCCGCTGCTGAGAGATTTTCGTCGGAGACAAGGCAGTCATGCGCCTTCGTTTGGTATCGCCCATTCAGCTGCCGAGCTATTTTTTCGGGTAGCAAGGCTTTCGAGGTTGAGGAAGCGCAGCGCGTTGCGAACGTCACATCACGACTGCGGAGGAGTTTCGTACTCAGTCAAGGCGTGCGGCGACGAAAAAACGCATTGTGCTTGATCACTCTCAACCCCGCGGCGGAATTTTTCGTCCGGGCAAGGCGCTTTCGGCCGAGCAAGCGCAGCGTATATGAGACATACGTGAGCATTGTGAGGCCGAAAGGAACGCAGCCAGGGCGGAAAAGAACCCGCGGGCCCCTAATTGTCGAGTTGTTGCGCAACTTTGTGGAACAGCATGGAGAAAAATCTTTGCTCCGCCACCACCACCGACACCCGGCCGGTCATGCCCACCTGTAATCGACCATCCAGCAATCCCGCATCTTCAATCTGCACGGTAAACGGCAACCGGCCTTCACTGTCCGGTGACAGGCTCACGGTCCGGATCGTTCCGTTCACCACACCGAACCGGTAGTGGGGAAAGCTGTCCATTTTCAGAATGGCGGATTGTCCCTGGGAGAGCCGACCCAACTGGGACGCGTCCGCAATGGCCAGACCATGGAGCCCTTCTTCCCGGCCCATAATCTTGATCAATGTTTCCCCGGCACCCACGTTCCGTTCACTGGTACGCAGGTAGCTGACGGTTCCGGCAACCGGCGCGGTCAGCATCAACGATCCGTCCACAATGACGGCATCCCGGTACTGGTGTCGGATTTTGTCCACGATCCGGTCCCGTGCCTGGACATGCTCCCCTTCCCGCTGCCGGTATTCCCGGACCAGTTGACTGGACTCCAGTTCCAGTTTCTCCAGGTCCAGCTGTAATCCACGAATCAGCCCTTCCAGCCGGTTGACTTCGTTCCGATGTTCCTGGCTGGCCTTGGCCAGCTCCTCGCGGGCCCGGTTGGCCACCTGTTGCAACTCGGTAAACCGGGTCCGGGAAACAAATCCCTGTTCCACCATGGCGCGGTTCCGTTCCACCTGCTTGTCCGCCTCGTCAACATCAAACTTCAAAGCAGCATGCCGCTGCGCATAGGTATCATTCTCGGTCTGTAGCGTCCGGCGATTCTCCCCAAGACGGTCTTCAATACGCTTCCGTTCCAACTGATTCCGGGACAGGTTGGCTTCATGAATAACGGACTGTTCCCGACGGAACTGCGCCAGTCGTTCAGTGACTTCCCGCAATTCAGCGATCCTGCTCACAATGTCCGGTGATGTAATGCGAACCAGCTGGTCCCCTTTCTGAACGGAATCCCCTGCGTCAATACACACTTCTTCCACGAATACCGTTTCCGGAAACTGGTATTCCACTTCGGGGACATCTCCCTGCAGCACAACCCGCGCTTTTACATACTCCGGAACCCGAACAACAAAGCCCATGGCTACAAGGGCTCCGGCCAGGAGCAGGCAGATATACACCAGTGGACGCAGCGCATTCTCCCGTACATCATCCAGGGGCACATCGTCTGTCATATAGGGTTCCGTTTCCGGTACCAGTCTGTCTGCCATCGAAAGCCTCCGATCAGAAATCCAGGTATTGACCCATGAACCCGGCGTAGGTTTTTCCCGAATCCATCAGCTGTTCATGGGTGCCATCTTCCGCCACCCGCCCTTCATCCAGTACCAGGATCCGCTCCGCGTTCCGTACAGTATGCAGCCGATGGGCAATGGTAATAATCGTTTCATTTGTAAATTCCTGCCGGATATTGGCAAGTACACGCCCCTCCGATTCCACATCCAGTACCGAGCTGGCTTCGTCCAGGATGATGACCGATGGTTTCCCGAGAAACAATCGTGCCAGCGCGATTTTCAACTGTTCCCCGCCGGAAAGTCCGGCGCCGCCTTCGCCAACCATATGATGCACACCCATATACTGGGTCCGGATATAGCTGTCCAGATCCGCCAGCTGAATTGCCCGTTCCAGTTCCCGGTCCGTTGCCTCCGGACAGGCCGCCAGGATGTTCCGGCGGATGGTGCCATTGAACAGGTGCACCCGTTGGGGTAGCATCCAGACACGGGAGCGCAGTTGCCGGGGATGAATCCGGTTCAGTTCATGCCCCCCGAATCGAATCGAACCGGAATACCCGGTGTACAACCCGGTCAACAGGCGCCCCAGTGTGCTCTTCCCCGATCCGTTACGACCCACAACTGCGATCTTGGCTCCGTACGGAATGTCCAGGTTCACGTCGGCCAGTGCCGGACGGCCGCCTTCACCGGCGTAGGAGAAGGTCAGTTCCCGGATTTCAATATCCGGTTGTTCCGGTCCACCGTCCCGGCCAACGAGATCAAACCGTTCCGGTTCCTGGACCAGCACATCGCCCAGCCGGTCAAAAGTTACTGACAATCGCGTCGCGGCCAGCCACAGTCCGGACATGTTCCGGATCGACGCCGACACCATGCCGAAAATGGCCACAAACGCGATGTATTGACCGATGGTCAATTCCCGGTTGAAGGCCAGCAGCGCACCCAGGCAGAATACGGTAATCTGGCTCAACACCTGGACACCCCGCATGATCAACGCCAGATTCAGATGTGTTTTCTCCAACTGCAATGTGCGGTTCAACGCCTTCTTGTAGGTATTCTTCCACTCCCAGAATTTCCAGGTTTCCGCCCCCAGCAGTTTCACCGTTTCAATCCCCATCAGCACGTCCAGGAATCCGCCCAGGGTCTTCACATTCTCATGGAATACCCGTTGCTCCATCTCCCGGAGCTTCGGCGTGAACCAGAATGTCACCAGGGCAAACAGCAGCACCATCAGCACGGCCACCAGGGCCAGCCACCGGTTGTACACGAACAGAATGATCAGGAAATTTACCGCCAGCAGGGAATCGATCAGCGACTGGAGCACGGTGGATGAAAAGATGTTGCGGATTTTCAGGTTCTCATGGAACCGGTTGATAAAGTCTTCCCGCCGGTGTGCGTCAAAATAGCTCATCTTCAGGTGCATCAGGTGACGGAAAAAGCGGCCGAAGAAGTCCAGGTCAAACCGGACCCGTAACTGGGTCAGCATCAGGTTTCGGACAAACCCCAGCAACATCTGCAAGGCGAACACACCCAGCAGCCCCAGCAGAACAGCCAGCAGCAATTCCCGGTTCTGGTCCACCAGCACCTTGTCCACAATGGTCTGGGTAAAGAACGGAAAAGCAAGACCCAGCAGCTGGAGCACCAGGCTGGCGATACCGATTTCCCAGAGCACATGCCGGAAAGGCTGCAGCACATCCAGAACCAACCGGCGCTTGCGGACTTTCTCCCGTCTGCGGAACCGCTCCACCAGTTCCATCACATCCCGGTTCTGGAAAATCTCGGCGGTGGGTTCCACGGTCAGCACAACACCGTTCCACCGGCTGCGGAATGTCTCCGCCGACATCCGTTCCCGACCGCTGGCCGGGTCCGCGATCCATACATGGTCCCGCTCCACCCGGTACACCACGACAAAATGATTGCCCTCATAGTGGGCAATGAACGGCTGTGGCAAACGCCTCAGTACGTCAAACCGCGTCCGGTATCCGTCTGCCTGGAAACCGAATTGCTCGGCCAGTTCGGACAGCACATAGAGCGATGTGCCCTGGCGGGTCACATGCCCCAGTTCCCGGAGCGCGGACTGGACATTGTACATCCCGTGGTACCGGAAAATCATGGCCAGGCAGGTGGTCCCGCATTCGGACACGTCCCGCTGGCGGATGAATGGAATCTCCCGTTTCCGTCGGAAACCCAGCAATCGGACCTCCCGATAAATTGCACGAATCAGATAAGTGAATGCTAGCACAAGGGAAAGGGCCAGACCATAACAAATTGTCTGCAACCGGAAACGGGCATCTGACGTCTATCCCTGTGCTAGAATGGATCAAAAAGGAGCGCACCATGTGGATACGCAAGCTGACCGATCGTCTCAATGAGATTATCCGGGGAAAAGAGCAGGTAGTGGAAATGGCCGTTATCACGCTGGTATCCGGCGGGCATCTGTTGATCGAGGATGTACCCGGCGTGGGCAAAACCACCCTGGCACTGGGCCTGGCCAGGGGTACAGCCTGCAGCTTTCACCGGATCCAGTTTACGTCCGACCTGCTGCCGTCCGACATCCTGGGCGTCAACGTGTTCAACCCGGTGAACCGGGAATTTGAGTTCAAGCCGGGCCCGATTTTTGCCAACATCATCCTGGCGGATGAAATCAACCGGACCAACCCCAAGA
Organism: uncultured Holophagae bacterium; assembly: GCA_964506215.1. Classification (GTDB taxonomy): domain Bacteria; phylum Acidobacteriota; class Holophagae; order Thermotomaculales; family Thermotomaculaceae; genus CAZDKZ01. The sequence continues at coordinate 17,094 of CAZDKZ010000040.1, read as the reverse complement.
CCCAGTCCGCTCTGCTGGAAGCCATGAATGAACACCGGGTCTCCATTGATCGGGACACCCACGTGCTTCCCGATCCGTTCATGGTGATCGCCACCCAGAACCCCATGGAATATCATGGCACATTCCCGCTGCCCGAAAGCCAGCTGGACCGGTTCATGATGCACCTTCACATGGGCTATCCGCCCTTCGAACAGGAAAAACAGGCATTAATTGAAATGCGGGATATCACCGACCTGGAAAACCTGGACCCGGTGGTCACCGTTGACGAGATCCTGGTGGGACGCCAGCAGGTCAATGCCATTCACGTGGATGAGTCCATTGTGGAATACGTCCTGAACATCACCAATGCCACCCGTTCCCACGACGATATCCGACTGGGCATCAGCACCCGCGGCGCACGGTTCCTGCTCCAGGCATCCAAGGGATATGCGTTTGTCCAGGGCCGTGAATTTGTAGTCCCGGATGATGTGATCACGGTTGCACCGTTTGTTATCGGACACCGCATCGTGCTGAAACATCAACAGGATTTGACCGAGGCCCGTCGGCTGACGTCCGAGATCCTGAAACGCGTGGCACAACCGGTCTGACACATGGAAATCACCCGGGAAGGGAAAGGCCTGCTGTTGACCACTGTGCTGGTCAGCCTGGCCGCCCTGAACACCGGTAACAACCTGATTTACCTGCTCCTTGCACTGATGATCGCCCTGCTTTTGATTGATGTGGTGTCCGGATTCCGCAACCTGGCACGACTGGATGGCACCGCCGAAGTGGATGGTACCGTTCATGCCACCCAGCCAGCCGGACTCACGTTCAGAATCCGGAACCGGCGCAAGCGGCGACATGCATTCCTGGTGGCAACCGAATGGAAAATGATCGACGGCAAGGCCATGATCCCGCGGGTGGAAGCGTCGGGCCAATCCATGGCGGAAGCGGTGGTTCGGTTTCCCCGGCGCGGATATTACCAATTAAAGGATGGGCAATTGAAATCCGGCTTCCCGTTCGGATTTGTCCGCTTCTCCAGGCCAATGACAACGGGCCGGAAGATCCTCGTGTACCCCGCTCTGCTGGATGTACGAGCAGTATTGTCCCGGGTCTCCCGATCCGGCGGGTCCGGACTGGTCCCCCTGTCCGGCGGGGATGATTTCACCGATCTGCGGCCATACCGGCCCGGAGACCCGATGAAGGACATTCACTGGAAGGTCACGGCCAAGACCGGGGAAATGGTCGTACGGGAATACCGCGCCGGTGTCACCCATCGGGTCAACCTGGTACTGGATACCGCCCCCGGTGCCACGTCCCGTGATTTTGAACGGGGCGTTTCCATGGCGGCATCCCTGGCGCTGGAACTGATTTCCCAGGGATTGACCGTTAAACTGACAACGGGGTCCGGTTCTTCCGACTACTGTGCCAACCGGGAAACCGTGTGTCGGATCCTGGACATGCTGGCGGTCATCCAACCGGACACCCGGACACGGATTCCACGGGAAACCGACACCAATGCCATCAACCTGCTGGTGCTGTGCCGCCAAGACTCCCCTTATGCATCCTTGCAATCCGGGATGACGGAGACCATTCATGTCCATTCGGTTTAGATGGGCCCTGTTCTTCATCGCCCTGTTCAGCCACGCGGCACTGGCAGTAACCGGTCAGATGCCGATGCTGCCATTCGTCATTGTCCCGATCACCCTGTTGGGATATGTCCGGCTGCTCCGGGGTCGCCCATCAGCCAGCCGCGTGGTGCTTAACGCAGCGGCCCTGGCAACCTTGATCTACTTCCTGCTGGACATGACCTTGATTTCCGGCGACCTCCTGGTGGCCGTGGGCACCCTGACCCTGGCCTTCCATGCCATCAAGAGTTTTGATATCCGGAACCCGGCAGACGGCCTGCAGGTATTCTTTATGTCGGTCATCCAGCTGGTTGTGGCATCTGAACTGGAACAACCGATTGAATTCGCCATCATTTTTCTGCTGTTTATCGGTTCCAGTATCCTGTTCACCATGACCGCCCATCAGTCCACCGTCACCAGACGGATGCCAGAAGGCCTTATCACCCATGCACTGAAATTGACCCTGATCGCCATCCCGGTGGTTGCCGTTCTGTTCCTGTTCCTGCCCCGCACATCGGGCGGTCTGTTCGGAAACCGGAACAATCGACAGGCGGCATCCGGTTTTGACGATAAGGTTTCCATCGGGACATTCGAAGAAGTCATTACCGATAACACCGTGGTCATGCGCATCACCCTGCCGGACGGAAACAGCGGCGAGCCTTATTGGCGGGGCAAAGTATTCGAATCCTACGAAGACAACACCTGGGTCAACCATTGGCGAAGGGGATTTCCGTATTTCAACCGGGACCGGGAAGTCCAGTTTCCCAGGAATGCGCCGGAAACCAGCATTCTCCAGGATATTCTGCTGGTACCGCCGAAAAGCGGCATCATCTTCGGGTTGTCCGAAGTGTTCTGGATCGCCTGCGACAGTCGATGGGTGGTGCAGTATCCCAACGGAAATGTTGCTGTTTCCCATCGCCAGAAGAAGCGGATCCGGTACCAGGTGAAAAGTACCGGAAAACGACCACCAGTCGTTTTCCGCACACTGGACATGTATCTGCAGATGCCGGATGGGCTTACACGGCTCAGCCGGCTGGCCCGGTCACTGACCGAAAATATTGCCGAACCGGCCAGAAAGTGCCGGGCCATTGAACAGTGGCTGATTACCAATTGCCGGTATTCCCTCCAGGTACCACCGGTGAATGACGGGAGCCATCCCATTGAACATTTCCTGTTCACCGGTCGGCAGGGCTATTGTGAATACTATGCCACGGCCATGACATTGATGCTCCGCTCCATTGATATTCCCGCCCGGATTGTCGCCGGATACTATGGCGGGGACTACAACCCGTTCGGTGACTACACCATTATCCGACAGGCCCATGCCCACACCTGGGTGGAAGCCGCCATCGGCAACCAGTGGAACCGGTACGATCCCACGCCACCCGTGGAGAACCTGGGAACCAACTGGTTCATGGCCTACATGGACATGCTGGGCTTCGCCTGGGACCGGTATGTGGTGGGTTTCACGGTGGATGACCGGGAATCCCTGTTCAGCAAGATTACGTTGCCTTTCAAGATGGGGGATCCGGACTCTGAGAAACCGCGGCGCGTCATTTTTCTGTTCGTCCTGTTCATTATCGTCACCGGCGCGGTACGGGTACTGTACGAGGCCTGGAAACGCCCGCGGCGAAGCCGGCCCGTTCATCCGGCCGGGAAAGTGGCCACGGCCATGTATAGGATGCTGAACCAGCGGTATCCCCACCAATTCACCAACGGTTGGCGGTCGGGCATCAACCGGATCCGACCGGTAGATCCCGAACTCACCGAACAACTGAAAGCATTTTTCCGGCTGTACGAGCAGACCCGGTTCGGTCCTGAAATCACGACGACGTCCACCATCCTCCAACTGAAAGCCCTGTTCAGGGACATTCGGAAAATCACCGCATCCAGAAAACGGGTGAAAAACTGACCCCCTGCTTCCCCGCACAAACCGACCGGAAACTGCTCATTCTCCATCCGTTGACAACCGGTCTGCACCCGGATGGGGGAATCTTACCCTTTTTGTTGCAAATAGAAGATTGTAAAGGCCATTGACACAGATAGTGAAATTAAGTATCATTCTGAAATACAAGAATAACCACGATGGTTGCGCTTGCTAACAGATCGCGAAGGAGGACGTTGGTATGGACACGTCGAGGCGGAGGTTCCTCAATGGACTGCTCGGCATATTCAGCATCGGTGGGCTGGGGTCGGTGCTGTACCCGGTATTCCGGTTCCTGACGCCGGTTCCCCGGAAAGAACAGGCCGTCAGTACAGTCGTTGCCGCGAAGGTCAAAGATCTGACGCCCAACAGCGGCACCCTGTTCAAGTTCGGTACCAAGCCGGGCATCCTGGTCATGACCCCGAACGGGGAATACAAGGCGTTCAACGCCATCTGTACCCACCTGGGATGCACGGTCCAGTACAGGAAAGAAGACGTTCAGATCTGGTGCGCCTGCCACAACGGCCGCTATGACCTGAATGGTAACGTTGTTTCCGGACCACCGCCCAAAGCGCTGGAAGAATACGCGTGCACCATACAGGGCGAAGACATTATCGTGGCAAGGAGGTCGTGATGTGGGGGAAAATCACGGCATGGGTGGAAGACCGGTTTGACCTGTCCACTGTCCGACATCTGACGCTGGAAAAAACCGTGCCGAAGCACCGGTATACCTGGCTGCACCTGTTCGGCGGTCTGGCACTGTTCTTCTTCATCATCCAGGTGGTCACCGGAATCCTGCTGCTACTGTATTATCGGCCCACGGCCAAGGAAGCGTTTGAAAGCGTGAAATATATCGTCACCGAAGTACCGTTCGGCTGGCTGATCCGTTCCGTTCATTCCTGGTCCGCCAACCTGATGATATTCGCCATTGTGCTCCACCTGGTTGCCAAATATTTTCTGAAAGCATACCGCAGACCCCGGGAGTTGACCTGGGTCACCGGATTTCTGCTGTTGACCATGGCCATGGCGTTCGGTTTTACCGGATACCTGCTGCCCTGGAATGAACTGGCATTCTTCGCCACCCGGGTGGGTACCGAAACCGTTCGGGTCACACCGGTCATCGGCGAATGGCTGCTTCATGTGATGCGCGGCGGTCCGGATGTAACCGGTGCCACGCTGAACCGGTTCTTTGCCATTCACGTAACCGTCCTGCCGCTGGGCATCATGGGCCTGTTGTCCCTGCACCTGCTCCTGGTCCAGGTCCAGGGGATGAGCAAACCCATGGACGTGCCCGTCAAGGGCGAGATGAAGTTCTTTCCCAATTTCATGCTCCGTGACGTGATGCTCTGGATGGTGGGACTGGGTATCCTGATCTTCCTGGCCACCTACTATCCGTGGGAACTGGGGAAACCAGCGGATCCGTTTGCCGCCGCACCGGAATGGATCAAACCGGAATGGTATTTCCTGTCCATGTACCAGTTGCTCAAATGGGTGCCCGAATTGATCGGTTTTATCCTGATCAACGTCGGCGGCGCGGCCATCATGCTGGTTCCGTTCCTGGACCGCAAGGCATCCCGGGAAGAGCGTTCACCATTGTTCACCTGGATTGGTGTGGCCGGGGTTGTATTCCTGGTTTTCATCACCTGGTATGCCAAATTTCATTGATGGGGGTGTGACATGAAACGTCTGGCATTTTTGATTGGTTTCTCCCTGCTGACTTTTGTGCCCGCCCTGGCCACGGATCCCAACACCTGCGCCGACTGTCATGGGAAACAGACCGGTCGACTCCAGGAACCGGTCACCCTGTGGCAGGACAGTATTCACCAGCAGGTGGGCATCCAATGTGTCAACTGCCACGGCGGCAATCCGTGGAGTGAAAAACGAAAACAGGCCCACAGCCGGGCCAATGGCTGGATCGGCAAACCCGACGCCGGTCAGATTGTAAAGCTCTGTGGCACCTGTCACGGCGATCCCGGTTTCATGAAGCAATACAATCCCAATGCCCGTACCGACCAGTTGGACAACTATCGGACCTCAAAACACGGGGAAAATGTCCTCCAGAAGAAGGACGGTCGGGCGGCCACCTGCGCCAGCTGCCATGGGGCCCACGATGTGCTGAAAGCATCCAGTCCCCGGTCACATGTGTATGCCACCAACGTGGTCAATACCTGTGCAAGGTGTCATGCAGACAAGGAACTGATGGGGAATTTCGGTATTTCCGGTGACCAGGTCGCCGAATACCGCAACAGCGTTCACCACCTGGCGATTACCGAAAAGGGAGACCTGTTCGCCCCCACCTGTAACGACTGCCATGGGAACCATGGGGCTGTACCGCCCGATGTCAGCTCCGTGCTGAATGTCTGCGGTTCCTGCCATGCCATGAACCAGCAGCTGTTCGAGGAAAGTCCCCATGCATTCTGGGAAGAAGGCATGTGCATCGAATGCCACAACAACCATGAAATCGCCTCTCCCACGGAAGAAATGCTCAGTGAAACGGATGGGGTCTGCCTCAATTGCCACGTGGAGGGCGAAACCGCCCTGGACACCATGAATGCCATGCACGCCGCAATCACCGGGTTGAAAACCGGTATTGATGAGACCCGGCACCGGGTGGAAGCCGCGGCGGAAAAAGGCATGCACATGGACGACGCAATTCTGACACTACAGGATGCACACAATGTCTATATCCAGTCGCGAACCGCCGTTCACAAGTTCAACGCGGAACACGTGGTTGAGGTGGTCTCCACGGGCATGACCTCGCTGGAAGAGGTCGCCGGATTCTCGGAAAAGGCATTGGCTGAAGTGGCCGACAGACGGTCGGGATTGCTGGTATTCCTGGGCCTGTTGTTCATTATCGTCATATTGATCGGTCTCAAGATCCGGTCCATGGAAAAATGACCCGGCACCACTAGCACGAATCATTTGTTGAAACAACAAAGCCCCCGAATTCCGGGGGCTTTGTTCATGTTGACTGGTTGTCTCAGGACGTTGAACCGCAGGGAATCTCCGACTGGAGACGGCTGCGGATCGCTTCTTCCACTTCTTCCAGTATCCGCTGCATATCCCTTGGATCGGGCATCACCGGTTCCAGGAACGAAACCGTGATCCGTCTGGGACGGGGAATCCACCGGTTGGGCGGGAATGCTTCAAACGCACCCTTGATTGCCACCGGCACTACCGGCACCTTGAATTCTTTGCTCAACTGGGCAAATGTCTTCTTGAATGCCTGGATACGACCGTCCCGGCTGCGGGTACCTTCCGGAAAGATAATCAGGTTGTGACCGCTCTTCAGGGCCTCACCCAGTTTGTTAACGCTGTGCCGAAGCCCTTTGTTGATATCCACCAGGATCACGTTGGACCGGCGAGCCAGGAAACGGCGCCACCCGGACCGGAAATGCTTATACTTGGCAAAGAAAAATGTATTCCTGAACTTTTCACGTGGCAGCCAGGTGGTCGCCAGCAGGGCGTCCAGCATGGACTGATGGTTGGGCGCCAGGATAAACGGGGTGTCCGGCAGTTTCTCCAGTCCGTCCACCTTGACCCGGAAGTACAGTTTCAGCCACATTCGGGACAGCAGCCGCATGGAACGATGGAACAGGGAACTGCGTGGCAGGTCTCCACCGGCCTGATCCGTATCAGCCATGGATTCGCCGGCAACACCGCTATCCACCGAAACCGCCATGGCATCGGTCAACTGTTGAACCGTTCTCAGATTACTCCATTGTTCATCATCAGGAGAAGCGCCGAAACGATCCTCCAGCCATGCCTGAAGGGAAACCCGGTCCATACTATCCAACCCCAGGTCCATTTCCAGGTCGGCAGATGGCCATACCGGGGTGTCCTTTTCCCGGCTGAGATACTGCTTGATCTCCCGATAAACCCGGCTGTCCGGCTCGGACTCTTTCACCTGCACTTCCGGAACGGTTCGGGTGGTCAGCTCCGGTAGCATGAATCTGCGAAGTTTGCCCAGTCGCGTCCGGGGCAGTTCATCCGGTACGATGGTCACTGCGGTGATTTTCCGGTAAGCGGGCACGCTGCCGTTATGCCTGTTGACTACGGTATCCCGGATCGCTTCTTCCACATTGGTCACTCCAGCCTGCCGGGCGGCCGTCAGGTCCGGACGAAACACCGCATGGATCCGATCACCATCCTGGAACACACCGGCTTCTGCCACCAGGGGGGACAAGGTTGTCAGACCCTGTTCCAGTTCTTCCGGATTGATCTTCTTGCCGTTGGACAGTACCAGGATGTCCTTCTTCCGGCCCGTAATGTACAGATACCCGTCCTTGTCCACTTCACCCAGGTCACCCGTCTTCAACCAGCCATCAACGATGGTTTCCGCCGTTGCCTCGGGCAGGTTGTAATATCCTTTCATCACGTTGCGGCCCTTGACCTGGACCTCACCGTCTTCAATCCGGACCGTCATGTTCGCCACCGGCAATCCCACCGACCCGACACGAACCCCGCGTTTCGGGTTGTTGCTGATCAGCGGGCCGGTTTCGGTCATGCCGAACCCGTCCAGTATGGTAAATCCCAGGACCTGGAAATCACGGACAATCCGGGGGTCCAGTCTTGCCCCGCCGCAGGACATATAATCCAGGTGCCCACCAAACGCCTGCTGGGCCTGGCTGAACAGCTTTTTTCGAAACGCCATGGAGGGAATGGCTTTCCCCACTGCAAACACCATCCGCTTCACGAAGGAAGCATTGATCCGGTCCATGATCCGCTGATGGAACAGGGTCAACAGTCGGGGAACGACCGGAATATGGGTCACCCTGTTTTCCTGGATGGTCCGCATGATCACTTCCGGTTCCAGTTTCTCCACCATCACCACGGTGGCACCCCCATGAAGAACCGCGGTCAACGCACCCTGCAACGGATAGGAATGGTGAAAAGGCAGGATCGCACCGAACCGGTCTTCGGGATGATACAGGTCATAGTCGGGATGCCATACGTGTTCAAAATTGGAAAGCAGGTTATCCCAGGTGAGCATCACGCCCTTGGGTTTTCCAGTGGTCCCTGATGTATAGATGATTTCCATAATCTCGTCTTTCGACGGTTGGCGGAGTTCACCGGCTGTTCCCGGATCCGGCAGGTCCGCCAGGGACTCCAGCGAAACCAGTTCCGGTCGGATACCGGAATCATCCATCGCCTGTTGGAACAATTCCCGGTTTTCATCCGAAACGAAAGCCAGTACAGGCTGACAATCGCCCAGGATATGGGACACATCTTCCACTGTGCTCATGAAATCCACCGGCACGGCCGCGGCGCCGTTCTGCCAGCTGGCGTAAAGTGCCGACACCCATTCCGGACTGTTGGGCCCCATGATCACCACGCGGCTGTCCGGCTGCACCGGCCAGTCTGACGCAATACGCCGCACCCGGTTGATCAGTTGCGAAAAGGTCATCTTACGCTCGGCATAAACGAGGGCGATATTGTCATGCGGTTTGAGCATCCCTTCAACTCCCCGATTCAGATTATGAGGAGCATTATAGCAGAGGGAAGGCAAAGCTTGTTGCCCGGCGCTGGCTGATTTTCACATTCTGGGTTATAATATCGACAATACTAATTCCTACTGGTTCAGGGAGATCGGCCATGGAGAACAACCGCGTACCGGAATCTGCCATGCATCAGGTGGGTGACATTCACATTCGCACCAGCATGAACTGCCGGATTCTGCTGGATGGTGAAGAGGTGGGCCTGACCAAAGATACCGCCCTGAGCCTCCGGGACATCCCATTCGGCAAACACGTGGTGGAAGCCGTCACCGAACGTCATGAAGGCATGAAAGAAGTATTCCTCGGGGTCAAGGAAATCCAGATACGAATCACCCTGGAAGAAAAAGGCGGCGCATTGCAGGTGATGTCCGAAATTGACGGTTGCAAGGTCCGACTGGACAACACCGTCCACAACTGTCCGTTCACCCTGACCGATGTGCGCAAAGGCACCTATGCAATGGACATCATCGGTCCCGATTTCCAGTATCACGACAAGGTCCGGATCGAACCCCTGAAAGAAACCCGGTATGTGATCAACGCGGCATCCCGGGAATCGGCCAACCTGAGAGAGGCGCAGGAACGCTACCAGCGGATACTGGACCTCCCCGAAGAGACCACGGTCCAGATGCGGACCAAGCTGCAGGACCTGGACCGGATCGTAATCCAGGAAACCCGGTTTGATGTTTCAAAGGGAATCGAAATTCATCGGCGATTGACGGCTGCCATTCGCAAATCTGAACGCCAGGCGGAAGTGGATGCCGCAGCACGGGCAGAAGCCATGCGCGCGGGTATCCGAAAGGTCCGCCGAAATGCCGTGATTGCGATTGTCGCCATTGTCCTGATCGGGACCGGCCTGTACCTGGCTTACCGGCACAATCGGAACCAGGCCGCCGAAACAGCGTTCCGCAACGCAATGGAAAGCGGACTGGAAGTTGATTTCCAGACCTACATGGACCGGTTTGGTGAATCCAGTCTCCATGGACCGGCGGTCCGGGAAGAACTGGACCGGTTTGAATCGGACCGGTTGGCATTTGCCAATGCACAACGGACGGGCTCCGCCGCAGCGTTCGAAGCATACCTGGAAACATTCGGTTCGCGGGGCATGTTCCGTGAGGAAGCACAGGCCCAGGCACAGCTCATGCGCGCCAGAGAGAAACTGCCGGACATTATTGAGACATACAAACTGGTAGAGATTCCAGCCGTCACGCTGTTTATCGGTGCTGCAGGGTCCGCCGCAACCGCCGGACCGGACAGCCGTCCGCCCATGTACGTGAAGGTAGCACCCTTTCTGATCGGAAGCCGGGAAGTGACCTGGGACGAATATATGCAATTCTGCAAGGCCACCGGTCATCGCACACCATCCGACGCGGGTTTTGGAAAGGGCCAGCGGCCGGTAATCAACGTAACGTTCGCAGACGCCAATGCCTACTGCCGCTGGCTCAGCCAGGAAACCGGTCTGGATGTGCGTCTGCCCAGTGAAGCCGAATGGGAAACCGCATGCCGGGCCGGCACAGTTACCCGTTTCTTCTGGGGACCGGTAATGAACAACCAGTTCTGCCATTCTGGTCAGAAGCGCAATGGACGCACCCGTCCCGTCAGTCAGACAAAACCCAACTTCTGGGGCATATATGACATGAGCGGTAATGTTTTCGAGTGGTGTGCGGACAACTATCGGGATCCGTATGACAACCCGGGACCGGGCGAACTGGAAGGGTCCTCCTACAGGCATTCCGATCGCTATGACAAGAACGCCAGCGGCAATCCGGTGTTTACGGCCTGGGGCAATCGCCGCGTCATCCGGGGCGGCAGTTTCCGTTCCTCCGATTTTCACTGCGGTTCCTCTGTCCGCGGGGGCATCCTTCCGGATACAAGACGCCCCGACCTGGGATTCAGAATCGCACTCACCCTGCCAAACTGACAACCCCGTCATTCTTGACACACCCGGACGCCGGTGCTATTGTTGCGTCGCAACAGTCAGCTTCCCGGAGGAGACCATGTGTCAGGCCATTGGACAGAAAATTCTGAGCGCACTGGAGTTCACATCCGGATGTACCGAACCTGCAGCCATCGCGCTGGCCGCGGCATGGACCGGGAAAGTTCTGGGACAGCCGGCGGATCGGATCCTGGTCACGCTGGACCATCGCACCTACAAGAACGCATTTAACGCAGGTATTCCAAACGGCCAGGGCCATACCGGTACCGAATTTGCTGCCGCATTCGGTTTCCTGGCAGGGGGACCGGAACGGAAGCTTGCTGTTTTTGACGGCCTGGAAGACGAACATGTGAAAACCGGCATCCAGATGGTGGCGGAAGGTCGGGTTGACGTACAGGTATTGAACAAGGACCGGCTCGATGTCAAGATCGAAGCGATCGCCGGGAAAGATACCGCGCAGGCACAAATCCTGGACAGCCACACCCGGGTTGTCCGGGTGGAAAAGAACGGTGAAATCATCCATCAGGACGATAATCGCGGTGCCGGATCCAGCTTCCTGACATTTGATGACAGTTGCTATGACTGGCGGAACTGGTCCGGGCTGGTTGAAGATGCAGCCGGTTTCCAACCCCTTCGGGAGAAGGTTGAACAGGGGATCCAGTTCAATACCGCAGCGGCAGACCATGGACAGACATACATCAACGGGGGGCACGATGACCTGGTGTCCGGTGCTATCTTTTCCCGGATGAGCGGCGATCCCGTCATGGTGATGAGTTGCGCAGGATCCGGTAACAAGGGACTCACATCCATCATACCGGTGATCATGGAGGCCAACCGACTGGGCGTTGATGAGGAAAAACGCTCCCGGGCTGTAATCATGTCTGCACTGGTCACCTCGCTGGTCACCGCACGTTTTGGTGCCGTGTCTTCTACCTGTGGTGTGCTGTATGGTGCAGGGACAGGCCTGGTAGCCGCGTTCCTGTATCTCCGGGACAAACTGGATGCATTCCCGGCTGCTTACCATAATTATATTTCTTCCGTTGCCGGAGGATTCTGTGACGGTGCCAAGGGCAGTTGTGCCATGCGGGGAAATTCAGCGGTCGCCAATGCGAGAATCGCGGTAACTTATGCAATCAAGGGATTTGGTGTGCGGGATGCGGACGGTTTTCTGGGCACCGGTTTCAAGGAGACCCTGGACAACCTGATACGCTACAACCCCACAATCGCCCAGATGGACCAGACAACCATCGAAATCCTCCAGGGAAAGAAACGCTGACAGGACGGATATTTCAGTTTCCGACCGGCGCCATCACGTGGCGAACCCGATCCGCCAGTGCGGCAAGCGTAAACGGTTTACTCAGAAAATCTACATTATCATGGGTCAGGAACTGACGGATTTCTTCCTTCTCACTGTACCCGCTGACCAGCAGGACCGGTATTTTCGGATTTTCCCGCCGCAATTCCAGGAATGTTTCTCCACCGCCCATCTTCGGCATGACCAGATCCAGGATAACGCCGTTGATCCGGTGCCGGTGTTGTCTGTAGACGGATAGCGCCACCTGCCCGTTTTCCGCCAGCAGTACATCATACCCCTGGTGGTTCAGGATCTCCTTTGCCAGTGTCCGATTGTTCTGTTCATCATCCACAACCAGGACGCACTGCCTGGAACGGATTTCTTTCTGAACGGAATTCTCCACAATCACCTGCCAACGGGACGGTTGTAATATGGGTGGATTATACACAAAGGCCATGAATATGGAAAATGATTTATCGCATTACACAATTAAATCAAGGCCTGAACAAAATAATATGTATAATAAATTTACTTATTTAAACTGAATGAGCGTGAAATGTGCATCAAAAACTCTTCCCGGGTCTTGTGGTTTGTCTGAAACGCGCCGATCAACTCGGATGTCACCATCTTGTTCCGCGGCTTTTCAACGCCCCGCATCACCGAGCACAAGTGCATCCCTTCAATGACCACGGCCACCCCCAACGGGTTCAGCAGGTCACTGATGGTCTGGGCAATCTCCACCGTCATCTGCTCCTGGATCTGCAGCCTGCGGGCAAAGACATCCACGATCCGGGGAATCTTGGACAGGCCGATGATCTTTCCCTTGGGGATGTAGGCCACATGAACGACGCCGAAAAACGGCACCATGTGATGCTCACAAAGGGAATAGAAATCAATGTCCTTGACCACAATCATTTCCCGGTAGTCCGAATTGAAAACAGCGTCATTCACCACGTTCTCGATACTGGTTTCATAACCGGACAGCAATTCCCGGGTATACATCTTGGCCACGCGCCGCGGCGTATCTTTCAACCCTTCCCGGTCCGGGTCTTCCCCGACCAGTGAAAGAATTTCGCGTACATGCGCCTGTATCTTTTCAAAACGGTCCTGATCATTCATGGTATTCCTCCTCGATCTCGAAGAAGTTGTTGTCGGTTTCTTTCAGTTTCAGCTTCCAGAGACAACTGCCCAACCCGGCCTGCAATTTCTCACGGATGAACAACAACAGGTTTTCCGATGTGGCCGGCTTTCCGGACAGCCCCGCGACTTCCTCATCCAGCCGCTTTCCTTCCAATTCGCGTAATACGGTATCTTTCACCAGTCTGTCCAGTTCCACCAGCGGGATCCCCATGCCGGTGACCGGGTCAACGGGTTTCTTCACATAAACAGTCAATGCATAATTGTGTCCATGACCGTTTTCATTATTGCATTTGCCGTAAACCTGACAGTTTTCTTCATCCGTCAACTGCTCACTGTGCAATCGATGGGTGGATGAAAACGAATAGGTCTTGGAGAAAATCGCGCTTCGATCCCCGTGGTACTCGGCAAATATCAGCGGGGTTGTATACAGTCGAATCCGATGAAGATAAGCACCTTCGGGCAGGTCCGGTTCAATCAGCTCCCAGAACAGGCGGGCCAGGTTTTCCGCTGTCGGCTGCCGGTTCTTGAAAAAGGGGAGATCCGCATTGAGAAACTTGTGATCAAACCGGTCCACCACGGCGCCGACAATCCGCTTCACCTCGCTGAGGTTGATTACCATCCCGGTGGTTTCATCAATGGCGCCTTTGAGCGTCACGTCCAGCATATAATTGTGCCCGTGACCGTACGGTGTGGTTCGTCTACCGAAAACGGACCGGTTCTTTTCTTCACTCCAGGCCTCCACCCAGTACCGGTGGGAGGCACAGAAATGAAACCGGCGTGTGATTGTCCCTGTTGTCATGCACGCCTCCTCTCAGATCCATGCAGAACACATAGTACCATGATCGGATCGGGGGGCTAGTCGATTCTGTGCTCCTGATCCGAGCAATCGGCCCGGATCAGCAGCATGCAGACCATCAGCACGTTGAAAATATAGGTAAAGAAATCCGGAATCAGCTGCGGAATGCCCAGCAACAGCAACAGAACAATGAACAGATACTGGAAGCCCGGACCCAACATGCTGAACAGTTCCATCAGGCGTCCGGACGGCAGTTTTCCGTCGTCGGCGAGCATCCTGTCCAGTTTCCGCACGAGAAAATCCTGCCAGCCGTAAAGCCACCGGTACATGTGGTACAGGATATTGAGCACCACGGGCGAATCGTAGGGGTACGGGCTGGTCGCATCCTCCAGTACATGGCTGGTCGTATCTCCGCCACGGGATGTCCTGTAGGAAACCGCATAATAATTGAAGACAGAACCCTGGAACGTCAGGGAAATGAAACCGGTCAAAGCCGTCATGAAACCGATCCCGGGGATGGACAGAAAGAACACCAGGTTACCGACAAAATCCAGGTTGGAATCCAGGAAACGGCCCACACGGGAAGGCCTGTCCTGCAGCCGGGCCAGGCTACCATCCACGGCGTCCAGAATATTCTTGATCATCAGCAGAAGTGCCGCGGCGCCGTAGGACTCCAGGGTCTGCCGACTCACCAGTACGGCGGCAACAATCATCACGCAAAAATGGACAATCGTCACATGCCAGGCACGAACCGGGGTGTTGACCAGGAACCGCGCCAACCAGACAGCCACACCACGCCCATAATCCGATAAATCGACATAACCGCCCTGGGGATTCTTGGCACCATCTTCTTGCATCATGGTCGAATCATACATGAAAGCAATGAAAACGGAAACCAAATCCATTATAATCACGGTGAATCAAGGAGTGTCATTTGGAACAGCGGAATCTGGGACTGGTGCAGGTATATACCGGAAATGGTAAAGGAAAGACCACGGCGGCAATCGGACTGGCCGTCCGGGCTGCGGGACATGGTCTGCGCACATTCATCGGCCAGTTCATGAAGGGCACCCCATACGGCGAGCTTTCGGTTCAGGAGATGACCGGTGGACTGGTTCAAATCCGCCAGCTGGGCACGGACTCACTGGTCCATACCATTACAGAGAGAGACCATCAGCTTGCCGGCAACGGCCTGGTCATCTGCCGGGAAGCACTGCACAGCGGAAACTATGACATTGTTATACTGGATGAGATCAACGTGGCTGTTTACATGGATCTGCTGAAGGAAGACCAGGTACTGGAATTGATCCGTACCCGACCGGAAGGAGTGGAACTGGTGCTCACCGGCCGCTACGCCACAAAAGCAGTCCTGGAAACCGCCGACCTGGTCACGGAAATGAAAGAAATCCGCCATCCGTACCAGGCGGGCATCGCTGCACGGGAGGGAATTGAACGATGAAACTGTTTGCGATTTCATTGAACCAGCACAACATTCCCCTTTACCTGTTTACCGCAACCGCATCCACGCTATCCACCATTGTCCGGCTGACCCACCGGAACCGGAAACAGCGGCTGGCCCTGCAACGGACCCTGGACCGGAAACGGCTGAAACAGATCGCCCTGTATCTGCAGGAAGAGAGTTCCCTGATTGCCAATAACATTATTCTGAATTTTGACGAGCGGGTCACGTTCCGCAGACAACCGGTGGACGGCGTCAAGAACGCCGGTTTCATCGAGATTCCGGACAACGAACCATGCGCGACCATCCTGGACGGCCAGCACCGCCTGATGGGATTTCAGTTCTGTGACCACCTGGATTTTGAACTGGCTGTGATCGGCTTTTTGAACCTGGATCAGCGACAGGCCGCGGATATTTTCACCGTGATCAACACCACCCAGAAACCGCTCCAGAAAAGCCTGCTGCTGGACATCCGCCATTATATCGGCAAGACAGAGGGAGAAGAACGAAAGGCAACCAGCATCGCCCTCGCGCTGAGCAAGCTGGCCGAAAGCCCCTTGAAGGACAAAGTGCGGGTGGCCAGGGGAGAACCCGGTGTAATCACCCTGGACGCACTGGCACGACTGATTGTGCCATTCGTGGACCTGGGTGGCGTACTGGAACGGACACCGGGTAAACTGGAAGTATTGTTCCGGGATTATCTGATCGCGTTTCAAGATAACTTCGCGGTACCCGTCAATGCCGGCACCGTCCAGGTGGCCCTTTCTCCGGTTTTCGAGCGGGTCATCCGAAGGGCCCGCACGCTGGGCTTCGACAAACCCGGCCGGGACGAACTGCACCAGGTCATGTCACCGGTGTCTGATTTTGACTGGAAGCCGGACAGTTTGCGCAACCGCAAGGGCCGAACAGACCGTATCCGGGAATTCCTGGCACGGCTGCCCGAAGGAAACCAGCAGGAAATGCAGGAGTGGTTATTGTAACTTGAAAACAAAAAGACAGTTAATACGTTAAACCAACCGACAGGAGGATTCAATGGAGCTCTCAATACGGACAGAATCAAAGAATACCGTTTCAATCGTTTACCCGGAGGGGTTCATTAACGCCCACACGGTAAGCCAGTTTGAGCAGGTGTTGAAGGAAATGGTCACCGGGAAGAACTTCCAGATGATCATCAACTGTGGCAGCCTGCAATACATCTCCAGTGCCGGACTGGGTGCACTGATGGGCGTCATTGAAGAGGTCCGGGATAACGAGGGGGACATCCGTCTCTGCGGTATGAGTGAAAGTGTATTCAACGTATTTGACATCCTTGGATTCACGGAACTGTACCAGATTTTTGACGATGAGGACCGGGCGATTCAATCATTTGGTGTCTAGGGGAGGAAAATGAAACTGTTCTTCAATGCCGATTTTTCGGCAGACACCCGTTATCTGAAACTCGTC
>CAZDKZ010000039.1:12255-21559 GCA_964506215.1 uncultured Holophagae bacterium | reverse complement strand
ACATAGACCGAGATGGCCATCAGTTCCAGTGACACGAAGATGGTCAACAGATCGTTGGCCGATGCCATCAGGAACATGCCGGTGATGCTGTAGAGCATCAACGAGAAGAACTCGGCCGGTTCGTGGTCCCGTTCTTTCAGATAGTCGCTGCCGATCAGCACCGTCAGGATGCCGGCAAAGGCGGTGATGGCCTTGAACAGCAGCGCAAATCCGTCACTGCGGTACAGGTCAAAGAACCCGGTTTCACCCAGCGGGAGCCGGAACAGGGCGGCAAATGCCAACACCAGTGTGACCAGTGTCAGCGCGCCGATGATCCGGACGTTCTGCCGGGCGAAGAAGGCACCGAACAGCACCACCGTGGCACCCACCACGAGAATGATCTCGGGGATGAGCAGGTGGCTGTCCGCTGCAATCCGGCTTAGCAGTTCATTCATGGTGCTCCTCTCCTCCGTTATCCGCTTCATGACCGGCGTCATGGATCGCGGCGGGCTGGGCTTTGGTTACGTCAAACTGAACCTGTTCCCGGTCAAAGAAGCCGGGTTCCACCTGTTCCACCAGGTGGTTCACAGGGGCGTTCAGCTTTTCAAACATGGGTTTAGGGTAGAGGCCGATCCAGAAGGCGGCAACGATCAGCGGCATGAAGTAGGCGATTTCCCGCGCGTTCAGATCGGAGAGTACGCCCTTCTTGCTCAGTTCCATGTTTTCTTCGGATACTTCGTTCCAGACCACCCGCTGGTAAAGCCACAGCATGTAGGCGGCGCCCAGTACGATACCCGAGGTGGCGATGACCGCCCACCAGGGGTTGGCCTGGAAGGCACCGGCCAGGATCACGAATTCGCCGATGAAGCCGTTCAGGCCCGGCAGTCCGATGGAGGACAGGGTCATGATCATGAACACGATGGCGTAGATGGGCATGATTTTGAACAGCCCGCCATACTCCGAGATCATCCGGGTGTGCTTGCGCTCATAGACGATGCCGACGATAAGGAAGAGTGCCCCGGTGGAGATCCCGTGGTTGATCATCTGGATGATGGAACCGTTGATCCCGTTGGGGTTCAGGGCAAAGAGCCCCAGCATGCACAGGCCCAAGTGACTCACCGAGGAGTAGGCCACCAGTTTTTTCATGTCCTTCTGGATCAGGGCCACCAGCGCACCGTAGATGATGCCGACGATGGCCAGGAACACAAAGTAGGGCATGAGGTCCTTTGTGGCTTCCGGCAGGATGGGCAGCAGGAACCGCAGGAAACCGTATGTCCCCATCTTCAAGAGCACACCGGCCAGGATGACGGAACCGGCTGTGGGCGCTTCCACGTGGGCGTCCGGCAACCAGGTGTGGAACGGGAACATGGGCACCTTGATGGCAAACCCGATGAAGAATGCCAGCGTGATCAGGTACTGGAACATTTTGCCGGTGTTGGCGGCAATGTAGGGCGCCAGGTTGTGATACTGCTGGATGTCAAAGGTGTAGATGCCGTTGACCTTGTGGTTGTAGAAGTACAGCGCCAGGATGGCCACCAGCATCAGCACCGAGCCGGCCAGGGTGTACAGGAAGAACTTGATGGCCGCGTACAGTTTCCGCGGGCCGCCCCATACGCCGATCAGGAAGTACATGGGTACCAGCATCACTTCCCAGAACACGTAGAACAGGAAGAAGTCTTCGGCGATGAAGACACCCATCATGCCGGTCTGGAGCAACAGCAGCAGCACGTAGTATTCCTTGAGCCGTGTCTTGATGGACTCGAAGGAAGACCAGATGGCGATGAAGCCCAAGAGCGTGGTCAGCAGGATGAGCAGGACGGAGATACCGTCCACGCCCACGGCATACTTGACCCCTAAGGACGGGATCCAGTCCACTGATTCCTGGAACTGCATTTTCCAGGTGGACGAATCATAGTAGAACCAGAGCGGCAGCGAGATGATGAAATCCAGCACCGCCACGCCGAAAGCGGCATATTTAATCAGTTTCGCCTGGTCCTTCTTCACGAACAGGGCGATCAATATCGCGCCCACCGTGGGGAGGAAGGTGACCAGGGTCAGAATAGGAAATCCAAGAACGTTGTTCATTTACCCCTCTCCTCTTATCGGAAAATGTAATAGCTGATCAACAGAATAAACCCGGCGACCATGAGGAACGCGTACGTCTGTACGAAACCGGTCTGCACCTTGCGGAACATCCAGCCGCATCCGTCGATGGTCTTGCCCAAAATATTCACCAGTCCGTCTACCACCCACTCGTCAAACAGGCGGGAGGCCTCGGACAGGGCAACTGTGAGATGGCGGGAGCCGTTGACGATGCCGTCCACCACCCAGACATCAAATGTCCAGAGCAGGTGGCCCAGCTTCTTCACACCGTCGATGAACACCACCCCGTAGATTTCGTCCACGAAGTATTTGTTGTAGATGGTGTGCCAGGCGCCTTTGAATGTCGCCACGAATTTGCCGGGCAGTTCCGGCTTTTTGATGTAGAACAGCCAGGCCAGGCCGATGCCCCCGAAGGCAATGACGATGGACAGGAACATGAAGCCCCATTCCACCGCTTCCGGCGCGTGACCGTGGGATTCCAGGAACGTGGGCGCGGTCATGACCGGCGCCATCCAGTGTTCCAGGATGTTGGGAATATGGCCCACATACTGTCCGATGAGATGCGGGATACCGATGAGCCCGCCCACGATGGAGAGGAAGGCCAGGATTTTCAGCGGCCAGACCATGGTGCCCGGGGATTCGTGGAGCGCGGATTCTTCTTCCGCGGTGCCCTTGAATTCCCCGAAGAACGTCATGAACACGGCACGGAACATGTAGAAGGCGGTCATGAACGCGGCGATGGCGCCCAGCGCCCAGACCAGCCAGTAGATCGGGTTGCCGTGGACATAGGCCTGTTCCACTGTTTTCCATAAGATTTCATCTTTCGAGAAGAACCCGGACATCAGCGGGAAGCCGGCAATGGCCAGGGTCGCCACAAGGAAGGTGCGGTAGGTCCAGGGCATGTGTTTTTTCATGCCGCCCATGTTCCGCATATCCTGCGCGTCCTTCTCATGGTTATGGGTTTTGTGATACGCGTGGTGCATGGCATGGATCACCGAGCCGGAGCCCAGGAACAGGCAGGCCTTGAAGAAGGCGTGGGTCATCACGTGGAAGATCCCCGCCCAGTAGGCTGCCGCGCCCATGGCCATGAACATGAAGCCCAGCTGGGACACGGTGGAGTAAGCCAGCACTTTCTTGATATCGTTCTGTGCCAGGCCGATGGATGCGGCGAACAGCGCGGTTGCTGCACCCACCAGGGCCACCACCAGCAATGCCGCCGGCGCGCTGGAATAGATGGCGCTGGACCGGGCGATCATGTAGAGGCCCGAGGTCACCATGGTGGCGGCGTGGATCAGCGCGGATACCGGTGTGGGACCGGCCATGGCATCGGGCAGCCACACGTAGAGCGGAATCTGCGCCGATTTGCCGGTGGCACCGATAAACAGCGCGATACCGATGATGCTGAACACCGTGGTACCGCTGAAATGCCAGCCCGCGAAATTGAACCCGGCCTGGTACACTTCGGCGACACGGGAGAACACCTGGTCATAGTTCAGTGATCCGAAGAGCACGAAGATGAACAACAACCCGATGACAAATCCGAAGTCACCGATACGGTTGACAATAAACGCCTTCATCCCCGCGGTGGAGGCGAATTCCTTGTCGGCATAGTAGCCGATGAGCAGGTAGGAGCATAAGCCTACGCCTTCCCAGCCGATGAACATCATGAGATAGTTGCCGCCCAGCACCAGGATGAGCATGGACCCCATGAACAGGTTGAGGAAGGAGAAATAACGGGCAAAGCTGTACTTGTCGTCCCACATGTAGCCGATGGAATAGACATGGATCACGAAACCGACACCACAGACCACCAGGCCCATGACCGATGACAGGGGATCCAGTTTGAATTCCCAGGCAATGTTGAAGACAGCGTTCAGTCCGCCGGAGATGTGGGCACCGCCCACGTTGATCCATTCGGCCAGCCGGACGGTGACGTTCCGTGCCTCAACAGGCAGGCCCGCCAGCTGGATGACCGCCAGGATCATGATGGCGAACGAAATGAATACGGTTGTGTTGGCCACGGCGGCCACCACGGGCTTGGAGAAGCGTTTGCGCCCCACAATGCCGTTGATGAACGAGCCAAGGAGGGGCAGCACCGGGATCAGCCAGATTAACTTGATAAACATGGCGCTATCCTTTCAGGTCGTTCATATGGTCGATCTGGACGGTTTCCCTGTTCTTGAACAGGGCCGCCGCGATCGCCAGGCCGATGGCCACTTCGGAGGCCGCCACGCACATCACGAAGATGGCGAAAATCTGGCCTGCCGGGTTATCCATTTGTCTCGCGAATGCGACCAGGTTGATGTTGGCCGCGTTCATCATCAACTCCAGCGACATGAGCATGATCAGCGCGTTGCGCCGGATCAGTACGCCGGTCACCCCGATCCCGAACAGGATGGTGGTGAAGATCATGATATGAGCCATTGGCATCATGACTGCCTCCCTTCCCGTGTCAGGACAATGGCGCCCAGCATGGCCACCAGCAGCAGCACGGAGGCGATTTCAAATGGCAGGATGTAGGTGGAATAGAGCCGGGTCGCGACCGCTTCGGTGGAACCACCCTCGATAATGTTGACCACCTGTTCCACTGCCGGTTCAAAGGGCAGATGGAAGAAGGTGACCGCCAGGGTAATTACCAGGAATGCCACCAGGGCCAGCGAGACCATGGTGTAGCGGTTGAACAGCCGTAAGCTCTCCTCCTTGTGGAGGGCCACCAATAACAACATGAAAACAAACAGGACGATGATACCGCCGGCATAGACCAGCAGCTGCACCGCCGCAATGAACTCTGCATCCAGCATGAGGTAGATGCCGCCCACCAGGATCATGGTCAGCAGCAGCGCCACCACCGAGTGGACCGCGTTTTTGGAATACACGACCCCGACGGCGGTGACACATGTGATCCCCATGAGGATGTAGAGCATGTACTGGGAGAAGAAATTGATCATAAACTCCATACTCATATCCTCACTTCTTGTATTCCACTTTCGGGGTGGGCAGGTAGAGCTGTTCCTTGTCCAGTTTGAAGTCGTCCCTGGAATACTGGGCCAGCTCAAATTCGTTGTTCAGGATAATGGCGTCGAAGTTACAGGCCTCGACGCATTGGCCGCAGAAGATGCAGCGGTCCATGTCGAAGTTGTAGTCAACCGGATACCGCTGTTTCCGTTCTTCTTTCTTACCCGGCGTGATGCTGATGACCTTGGTGGGACAGGCGGTGACGCACATCATGCAGCAGATGCACTTGTCTTCGCCGTCTTCGTCTTTCAGCAGGGTAAGCCGACCCCGGAACGCGTCGGGAATGACCGGACGTTC
This sequence comes from uncultured Holophagae bacterium, assembly GCA_964506215.1. Lineage (GTDB taxonomy): Bacteria > Acidobacteriota > Holophagae > Thermotomaculales > Thermotomaculaceae > CAZDKZ01. Next base: position 16,165 of record CAZDKZ010000039.1, on the reverse strand, counting down.
CTTGGGATACTGCTCGGTGACTTTGCGCTTGAAGAAATGGCGCAGGGTCACCCACAGGCCCTTGATCAGGTCGGTATAGATGAACGCTTTGAAGAATTGCATGATACCTTTCACGTTCACCTCCCCTTACACCAGCACCAGGATTGCGGTGATAAAGATGTTGATAAATGCGGCCGGGATAAAGAATTTCCAGCCGATCTGCATGAGCTGGTCATACCGGTAACGCGGATAGGTGGCGCGGAGCCACAAAAACACGAACAGGCAGAAGGCCAGCTTCAGTACGAACCAGATTACACCCGGTATGGGCAGGAAGGCCAGGCCCGGAATGGGGAGCCAGCCGCCCAGGAATACCACCGTGGCGATGGCGGAGACCACCACCATGTTGGCGTATTCGGCCAGGAAGAAGAAGGCGAATTTCATCCCGGAATACTCGGTGTGGAACCCGGCCACCAGTTCCTGTTCCGCTTCGGGCAGGTCATACGGGGCGCGGTTGGTTTCGGCCACCGCGCAGGAGAAGTAGACCAGGAATCCCAGGATCTGCGGTACTACGAACCAGATGCCCTTGAGGCCGAAGATGGAGAAGTTGGCCTGGGCTTCCACGATGCCCCGCATGGACAGGGTGTTGGCCAGCAGCACCGGACCCACCAGTGACAGGGTCAGCGGCACCTCGTAGGACACCATCTGGGCCGCGGAACGCAGGCCGCCCAGCAGCGGATACTTGGAGTTGGAAGACCAGCCGCCCAGCATCAATCCGTAAATGCCTACCGATGAGATGGCCAGGATGTAGAGCAGGCCGATGTTCAGATCGGTGATGATCATCTGGGTGGGTTCTTCCAGCAGGCCGAAGAAGGTGGTTTCATCCCCGAACGGGACCACCAGGAAGCACAACAGCGCCGGCACGATGGACACGGCCGGTGCCAGGAAATACACCAGCTTGTCCGCCATGATGGGCATGATGTCTTCCTTGCCCAGGAGTTTCAATGCATCGGCAACGGGCTGGAGCAGACCCCAGGGACCCACCCGCATTGGCCCGAGGCGGACCTGCATGAAGCCGATGACTTTCCGTTCAAAGTATGTCATGAGCAGCACCGCCAGGAGCACCATGGCAAAGATGACGACGATCTTGACGGTGGGGATGACAATGTACATAAATGTATAATCCATCATTCCCTCCTATCGGTCCACTTCGCCCAGCACGACGTCCAGCGTGCCGATGATGGCGACCACGTCGGCCATCATGTGGCCGCATGTGAGCGGTTTCAATGCCTGGATGTTGACGAAGGACGGGCCGCGTACTTTCAAGCGGTATGGTCCCTTGCCCTGTCCGTCACTGATCAGGTAATAACCCAGTTCGCCCTTGGGGGCTTCAATGGAATGGTAGACTTCGCCCTTGGGCAGCTTCAGGGTCTTGGGTGACTTGGCGATCCAGTCCCCTTCGGGCATACCGTCCATGCACTGTTCCACCATTTTCAATGATTCCCGCATTTCCTTCAGGCGGCACAGGTACCGGGCATAGGTATCGCCCTCGGTTGCCGTGGCGATTTCCCAGTCCAGTTCGCTGTACACTTCGTATGGTTCGTCTTTCCGGATGTCGAACGCAACACCGGACGCGCGGAGCGACGGGCCGGTCAGACCCAGGGCAACCGCTTCTTCACCGGTGATGACGCCTACGTCCTTGGTGCGCTTCATCCAGATCCGGTTTTTCGTCAGCAGGTCTTCATAGTCCTGCATCTGGCCCGGCAGGAGCGCGATAAATTCCCGGAGCTTCTTTTCGAAGCCGTCGGGGATATCGCCCTGGAGTCCGCCATACCGGAAAGTGGTGGTGAGCAGTCGTCCGCCGGTAACCATTTCCAGCATGTCCAGGATGAATTCCCGTTCCCGGAAAGCGTAAAGGAATATTGTCATGGCGCCGATGTCCAGTGCGTGGGTCGCCAGCCACAGCAGGTGGGAGGCGATCCGGGTCAGCTCGGTGAGGAGGGTCCGGAAGTACTTGGCTTTCCGGGGCACCTCGATGCCGCCCAGTTTTTCCAGGGTTTCGATGTACCCCAGGTTGTTGGACACCGCCGCGATGTAGTCCAGCCGGTCGGTGAGGTTCAGGCCCTGGCGGTAGGTCATGTTTTCGGCCATCTTCTCGATACCCCGATGGAGATAGCCCACGACCGGTTCCAGGTCCACGATGGTTTCACCGTCCAGTTTCAACTTGAGCCGCAGAACCCCATGGGTACTGGGGTGCTGTGGCCCCATGTTCAGTTCAATTATTTCCGACTTAAACATCTATTCGTCCTCTTTGAAGCCGCGAACCATGCGCTCGGTGTATTCTTCGTTATGCGCATTTTTCGCCAGTTCCTTGCGAAGCGGGTGGCCGGTCCAGTCGTCCGGCATGAGGATCCGGGTCAGGCCCTCACGGCCGGAGAACGGGATGCCCATCAGGTCCCATGCTTCCCGCTCGTGGAAATCGGCGGTGGGCCAGATGTGCATCACAGACGGTACCGCTTCGCCATCGTCCAGGTACACCTTGACCCGCAACCGGTGGTTGTCGGCAATGGTGTACAGGTGGTAGGCGACGGCGAACCGCTTGGGTGCACCCTCAAACTTCAGATAATCCACGGAAGACAGGTCGGACAGGTAGTCGAAGCCCATTTCCTTCAGGTCGGCCATAACTCCGGTGAAGTGGTCATCATTGGCCACCACCAGGTTGAATTCGCCGGAGGCCACGAAGGATTCCGCCACCAGTTTGCCCAGTTTGCTCAGGATGGACTTCTGCCATTTCTCAGTGGCTTCGGTCCGTTCCTGTTCCACGATGGGCGGTGCGGCGGGCTTGGGTTTCGGCTTGTCTGACGGGGCGGGTGTGGCTTCGGGGACGTTCGGTTTCTGTTCGTCCGTCATGCCTTCACCCCGTCCTTCACATACTTGTCCCGCAGAGAGGACTTCATGATTTTGTCCTGGAGCCGCATGAAGCCATACAGGAGCGCTTCGGGCCGCGGCGGGCAGCCGGGGATGTAGACATCCACCGGGATGATCTTATCCACACCCTGCAGCGTGGAATAGGAATCAAACAGACCACCCGAGTTGGCGCAGGCGCCCATGGAAATGACCCACTTGGGCTCCGGCATCTGGTCATAGACTTTCTTCACCACCGGTGCCATCTTCAGTGTCACGGTACCGGCCACGATCATCAGATCGGCCTGGCGCGGCGTGGCGCGGAAGATCCCCGAGCCGAACCGGTCAATGTCAAACCGGGCGGCACCGGCGGCCATCATTTCGATGGCGCAGCAGGCCAGACCGAAGGTCACCGGCCAGAGCGATGACTTCCGTGCCCAGTTGAACACCTTTTCGACGCGGGTGGTGATGAGAATCTGGTCAACAGCTTTTTGCGTTATTCCCACTCCAGTGCCCCCTTTTTCCACGCATAAGCGTAGCCGAAGATCAGGATGACCAGGAAGATCGTCATTTCAATGAAACCGAACAATCCCAGCATGCGGTATTTCACCGCCCAGGGATAGAGGAACACGGTTTCCACGTCGAAGATCAGAAAGATCACCGCGATCACGTAATACCGGACATGAAAATTCTTTTCCGGCTCGTCCTCAACCTCGATGCCGCATTCGTACGGCATCAACTTTGACCTGCTGGGCTTATCCGGTCGTAAATACTTTGCGATTGCAAGCGTTACGAAGGGAAACAGCAGGCCGATCACCAGGAAGATGAGCAGTGGTATGTACTGCGCATGAGACAAGGCAGGCCCCCCTTTGGAAAGGATTTAAACGTTGTAACAACCTCGTCATTTATATCACGATTCGCATATAAAGGCAAAAGCGAAGACGCGCATATCCGGTTGTAAAAACCGCGTCAAATCTCGGTTTGCCGCTAGGCCCACGGGTGGAGAAACGGGAGGTTCTTCACAAGCTGT
>CAZDKZ010000039.1:8784-12155 GCA_964506215.1 uncultured Holophagae bacterium | reverse complement strand
GACCGGTTGCAGGAACATATCCAAGTGCCTACAATGTGAGAACCGGTTTGATGATGGAGGAACCATGAAGATCACTGTGCTATCAGACATTCACGCGGACCTGGACCGATTGGTCCGGGCGACACCGATTCTCCGTGACAGTGATGCGCTGGTTGTGAGCGGTGATCTATCCGGACACGGTGACCTGCAGGAGCTACGCTACGTGATCCGGGCATTGCAGGACGTTCAGCCGGTGGTCATGGTGATCCCCGGGAACATGGACGGGCACCGTTCGGTGGATCTGTTCAAGGAGTTGGGTGTGAATATCCATGGCCAATACGTGGAAATGAACAGCGTGGGCTTTGCCGGCGCCGGTGCATCCACCCCGACACCGTTCGGGACACCGTTTGAGTTGCCCGAGGCAGAAATTGTGGCCCTGTTGGATACGGGATTTGACGGATGCACAGCATCAAGAACGGTTGCGGTATGCCACAACCCGCCCCATGGCACCAGAGTGGACCGGATTCTCATGGGCAGGCACGTGGGCGGCAAGCAGATCCGGGCCTGGATTGAACGGGTTCAGCCGGATGTATTTTTGTCGGGTCATATCCATGAGGCACCGGGTGTGGACCGACTGGGCGATACGGTGTTGTTGAATCCGGGGCCCTTCCGCCGCGGTGGCGTGGGTATCGTGGAAATACCGGAGAAGGGGCCGGCCATTGCCCGGGTGGTGCAGGTATGAAGCATGAACAGGATCCAGCCAGGATCCGGGGCATGTTCAACCGGATTGCCGGCAGTTATGATTTCCTGAACCATTTTTTCAGTTTCAATATTGATTCCCGCTGGCGGAAACAGACCGTCAAGGCTGCCGCGGATATGCAACCGGATATTATCCTGGATGTGGCGGCCGGCACGTTTGACCTGTCACTGGCGTTCAGCAAGGCGTTTCCGGACGCGTCCGTGGTGGGGTTGGATTTTGCCATTGAAATGCTCCACAGCGGTCTGCACAAGCTGGACGGCCAACCGGTGATGCCGGTGCAGGGGGACGGGATGGCATTGCCGATCCGGTCCAATTCAGTGGACATTGTGTCCATTGCGTTCGGGATCCGGAACCTGCTCAGCATGGAAACCGGACTGGACGAGTTTTACCGGGTATTGAAGCCCGGCGGGCGGTTGATGATCCTGGAGTTTACCCCCAACAAAAACCCGTTTTTCCGGTTTTATTCCGGGGTGATCATGCCGCTGGTGGGCAGACTGGTATCAAAAGACCGGGATGCGTATGCCTATCTGCACCGGTCGGTCCAGGCATTTCCCACAGTCGGTGAATTGAAGCGTAAAATGGAAGACGCGGGATTTGTTCATGTGGGGTGGCGCAAGCTGACAATGGGCATTGCGGCACTGCATGTGGGAGAAAAGGAGTAATCATGGACCTGGGCAAGTCAGTTGTCGATTTGAAGGTATTGTTTGACAATCCCGATAAGGATGACCGGAAAAAGGGCTGGGGATTGTCCTTCCTGTTCAATGACCGGGTACTGGTGGATACCGCGGAAAATGGTGAACGACTGATGGCAGGGTTCCGTCATTTCGGGGTCCAGGTTGAAGATATCCGTGACGTGATCATTACCCATGACCACTGGGACCATACCGGGGGCCTGATGACATTCCTGCGGGAACATCCGTTTGTGGCGGATGTCCGGATCTGGCTTCCCCCCTCCAGTTCCCCGCAACTGAAGACTACGGTGGAGTCGTCGGGTGCCGATGTGGTCTATCCGGACGGACCGGAACAGGTGGCCCATGGGTGCTTTGTGACCGGGGAGTTGCCCGGTGAATGGTGCAAACGGCCCATGCCGGAGCAGGCCTTCGTGGTGACCGGGGATTCGGAGTTTGCCATGTTCACCGCATGCGCCCATCCGGGAATTGCCGCCATGCTGGATTTTGCGATTGAGATGACCGGCGGGAAAAAACCGGCATTGCTGGCCGGTGGTTTTCATATTGATGACAAAACGGAGCATGAGGTATGGCAATTGGTTGAACACTTCCGGCAGAAAGGGGTACGGCAGGTGGCCCCTACCCATTGCACCGGGCTGGATGCGATTGAAGTTTTTCGTGAAGCGTACGGGGCGGACTGCCTGACCCTGGGCTGCTTTGCCACGCGCCAGGTATTGCTGGGTTAGATGACGATAAATTTCCCCACGTACCAGGCGATCAGTTGTGCACCGTACAGGTAGGCAATCATGGTTCCCAGTGACAGAAAACAGCCGAACGGTATTTCATATTCCCGTCCCTTTTTCATTCCGTAAATCAGGAACAGGCCCACGAAGGTGCCGATCACGGCCGCGATCATCAGTGCCAGGAATGCCTTGATGCCCAGGAAGGCACCCATCAGCGCCAGCATCTTGACATCGCCCATGCCCATCCCTTCCACGCCCTTCAGTTTCAGGTATCCCCAGGCCAGCAAATAGAGCCCCCCGGCACCGGCTACGCCCACCAGTACCGATTCCAGCAGGGTCCGGTCGGTGGCAAAGTATGCAAAGGCCAGGCCCACCGGAATGAACCACAGGGTAATCTTGTCGGGCAGGATCCGTTCATGGAGGTCGGTGAAGAACAGGATCAGCATCAGGGAGCCCAGGAGTACAAATTCGGCGGTTTTCAGGGAGAGGCCGAACGCATGGACACCGTACGCAAAGATGACGCCACTGGTCAATTCGACGAAAGTATAGCGAAACGAGATCCCGGTACCGCAGCCGGCACATTTGCCGCGGAGGAAGATCCAGCTCAACACCGGGATGTTTTCATACCAGGGGATCGCACGTTCACATTTCGGGCAGAAGGAACGGGGTTTTACAATGGACTTGCCTAAGGGAAGCCGATAGATGCAGACATTGTAAAACGACCCGAATATCAGGCCGAACAGGAACGAAATGACAAGGAGACTAGTAGATCCACTCAAACTCATTGCGCTCGTTCAAGGTCAATGAAACGACTTTGTTGGGGAACTGCCGTCCGCCTGCCGGTGGGGTGGCGGTGATCAGATAATTCTGGCCGTTGTTGCGAATGGTCAGCGACATGTTGAACAGGTCCGCGTTGGTGGGTCGGTAGGCGGGATACGCCAGCGACAGTGCTTCCCGGCCTTCGATGGTACCGTCATTGCCATAACGGTTGTGTTCCTGGTAGAACCCTTCCATGGCAGCGGCCAGGGTGGATGTTTCTTCCCGGGCGGCCTTGGTCAGGGCCCTTCCCTGGGCGCCGATATACGCCGGAATGGCAATGGCGGCCAGGATGCCGATGATTGATACCACGATCAACAATTCCGTCAAACTGAATCCGGATTGGCGGTGCATGGGATCCTCCTTCTTGCAACGTCGAATGGTCTACATAATATGGCAGAAACA
>CAZDKZ010000039.1:0-8684 GCA_964506215.1 uncultured Holophagae bacterium | reverse complement strand
GCATGGGATCCTCCTTCTTGCAACGTCGAATGGTCTACATAATATGGCAGAAACAGCAGAAAAAAGCAAGGAATCAACGGGAATGCGCGGGGTTCGATGCACCTGGTTTTCCATTCATGCTATCATGGAATTTCGCCTGTTTTCATCATTTCAGGACGGTGGCAACAATGGAACTGATACGGAACGGTGCACGCGTGAAGGTGCCGGATTTCATGATCGTCGGTGCTCCGCGATGCGGAACAACGTCACTATACAGGAATCTGCTTTCACATCCGGACATCTTCATTCCGGCGATTAAAGAACCCATGTACTTCTGTGATTTTGGTGATGGTGTTTATCATGAATCCGACCTGGGGAACAAGCTGGCGGATTGGATTGTCCGGAAAGAACCGGCATACCTGGACCTGTTCCGGGAAGCGAAGGACGGTCAACAGATTGGTGAGGCGTCCACCTGGTATCTGTGTGAGCATGAGCAGGCAATCCCGAAGCTGCTGGACTTTTACGGGGACCGGGCCACTGAACTGAAAATAATCATTATGTTGCGTCATCCGGCCGACCGGACCTGGTCCCATTATAACCATAACCGGAACCTGAAACGGGAACACCTGTCCTTCAGGGAGTCCATCCGGCCGGAGGTGATCCACCGGCGGATTAATGCCGGGATGGTGCCCTCTTTTGACGTGATCCGGGCAAGTTCATTCAGCGGACAGATCCGCGCGTACCAGGAAGCGTTTCCCCATGTCCGCGTATGGATTTTTGAGGAATTTTTTGCGGACCTGGCGTCTCATATGGCTGATGTGCTGGACTTTCTTTCGGTCCCGTTCTCCGCGGCATGCGTGTCAACCGAGGTGGTGAATCCGTCCGGAAGCCCGAAGGGCCGTTCGGCAGACTGGATGATGAACGGGATTCTGCGGAATTCCATCTGGAAGTCGACACTGAAGCGGCTGATACCGGGATACCTGCGGGCACGGCTGAAACGGAACACGTTGAAGAAGCTGCTGAAGCCGGACCCCATGCCGGGCGATATCCGGCGGGAGCTGTGTGATCAGTTTGCACCGGAGATTGAGGCAGTGGAGCAATTGTTGGGAAGACGGATTGAGGCCTGGCATGAAGGGGACGGATCATGAAGATCTGCCTGGTGTGTTCTTCCGGGGGGCATCTCCTGGAACTGTTCCGACTGGCTGATGCCTGGAAGGACATGGATCATTTCTGGGTTTCTTTTCCCGGATGCGATACCGATTGCCTGTTGCAGGCGGAACGGGTGATCCATGCGTACCATCCCACCAACCGGAATGTGTGGAACCTGCTTCGAAACTTCGGTGTTGCCTTTCGTGTGCTGCGCAATGAGAAACCGACAGCAATAGTTTCCACCGGGGCCGGAGTGGCCATTCCATTCTTTCTCCTCGGCCGGTTGTTACGAATACCGACCGTGTACGTGGAATCCCTGACCCGGATTCAGAAACCATCATTGACCGGCAGGTTGATCTATCCGTTGGCAACCCGCTTCCTGGTCCAGTGGCCGGAGTTGGCACAAAAGTACAAGAAGGCGGAATTCGGGGGAAACGTATTGTGAAAGCGTTCGTGACCGTGGGCGTGGAACGAAAACCGTTTGCCCGCCTGTTGCAAGCTGTTGACCGGCTCGTGGCGGAAGGCGTGCTTTCCCCTGAAACGCTGGTGCAGTCGGGACACAACAAAATTGAACTGGCGCATTGTACATTCAAGAAATTTCTGTCATTTAATGATATGGTAAAAGAAGTCCGGGAAGCCGATATTGTGATTGCCCATGCGGGGGTTGGATCTGTTCTGTTGTGCCGTCAGTTGGGAAAAGTCCCGCTGGTGGTCCCCCGGTCGGGAGCCATGGGGGAGCATGTGGACAATCACCAACTGGAATTTGCACGCATTATGCATGACCAGGGATTTGCAGTAATGGCGGAAACGCCGGAAGCGTTGCGGGGAGTGCTGGAAAGCACTCCGGGTTCCCGCTGGCGAGCGGATGCGGTTCCGGCCGGGACAGAAGGCCTGGCTCACTACCTAGAGGTGATTCTCAAGAAGTTGGGGTAAACATGAAGCTGAAATTTCTGGTGCGTAATCTGTTTCTGCTGTTGTTCCGTGGGGAGATTCATTTCCAGTTTGACCGGATTCCACTGGTGGCCCGGAATGTGACAGGGAAGAAGCGATGGAACCTGTTGAAGATCGCATTCAACCGGTTGCTGCCCATTGCCCGGACCATGGGCAGGCCGTACATGGCCCATGTTTCCCCGTCCGGTCTGTGTGATCTCAGTTGTGTCAATTGTCCGGCAGGAAACCCCGAATTTAACGGTCGGACCCTGCTTTCTCTGGATACTTTCAAGAAGTTTGTGGACGAGGCCGGCGACACCCTGCTTTATATCATCCTGTGGAGCTGGGGGGAGCCGCTGTTGAACAAGGATCTGCCCAAAATGGCTGCCTATGCACGGGAAAAAGGGATTCTCACTGTCAGTAGTACCAACCTGAACCGACTGACACAGGAGTTTGCGGAAGAACTGGTGGATTCCGGACTGGACGCGTTGATCATTGCCCTGGACGGCACCACGCCGGAGAGTCACGAGAAGTATCGGGCGGGGTCGGATTATAACCAGGTGATTTACAACACCAAGCTGCTGGTTCGAACGAAAGTAGAGAAGCAGTCTGAGACCCCGCTTTTGAACCTGCGGATGGTGGTTTCCAGCGAAAATGAAGATCAGATGGATGAATTCCGGGACCTGGGACAATACCTGGGCGTGGACATGGTCAGTTTCAAAGCGTTTTCCACCCGACAATCCGGTGAGGAAGACCCGGATATTGACAAGCGTTTTGCGCCGAAGAGCGAAAAACTGAGATGGTATGAGTATCGGCCCGGCTTCCGGGCGAACCGAAAGCGAAAACTGTACTGGTGCCGGTTTCCCTGGACCAAGCCCACGTTGTTCGCGGATGGCATGGTGATCTCCTGTGAGTTTGACCTGAAATATGAAGCACCCTTCGGCAACATCAACGAGAAATCGTTTGATGAAATCTGGTTCAGCAAGGAGGCCGAAGCGTTTCGCCGGGCATTCCAGAAGAACCGGAACCAGTTCGCGTTCTGCCGGAATTGCGTGTTTGACTACACCACATTTGATGGATGCGTGCTGGAAGCGGAGATGACCCGGCGTGACCGGTGAGCAGCGGCCGGCTGTTTCCGTTGTCGTGATTACCCTCAATGAAGAAAAGAATATTGTGTCCTGCCTGGACGCATTAGCGGCACAATCCTGTCCCGCAGATCAGTATGAAGTCATCGTGGTGGATGCCGGGTCGGACCGGACTGCGGAAATCGCGGCCGGGTACAAGAACGTACGGGTGATTCACAGTGAAAAAGGGTTTGCCCGGCAGAAGAATGCCGGCTGGCGGGCCGCCCGTTTTGACGTGATCGCGTTTACGGATGCCGATTGCATTGTTCCGGCCGACTGGGTCGAACATATTGCCCGGTTGTTTTCGGAACGGTCTGTCCAGGCAGCCGCCGGAGACGCGTTTATGCCGACAGGAACGGGCTGGCTGGGGCGCTGCATCGGTGCGGTGGGACATCCGGGCGGCGGGTCACTCGGGCTGCAGGCGAACATGAAATCGGATACGTCGGAACTGGATTTCATGGCGGGATGCAACAGCGTGATTACCCGGGACCTGCTGGTTCAGTTGCACGGGTACAGCAGTGAATTTGAACAGGGCGGGGAGGATTTGGACCTGTCCCGGCGTATCCGGGAAGCGGGTCATCCCATTCACTATGACCCGAAAATCTTCCTCTATCATAAGCCTCACGAACCGTTGGGCCATTTCTGCCGGTGGAATATGGGTGTGGGCGTGACAAGGTGGAGCCTGCATCGGCCATCGCTGGTCGGCATTATTTTCTATCCCTGGTTTCCGGTGTGGCCCGGACTGCTACTGATTTTCTGGATGCTGCTGACGCTGATCATTCCCCCGCTGGGGATATTTGTTGCCGTGGTTGCATGGTTGAAATGGCTGGCGGTTCTCCGGCTTTTCTCCAGACCCTACCAGGTGTTGTGGCAGCGGCGGGAGCAGACTGGGGTTTCCCGATGGGCGGCGTTGACCATGGTGCCGTTCCTGGTGATGATGCGTCAGATCTGCATGAGTATCGGTGAATGGATCAAGTGGAAGCGGGAGCGGGTAGACCGGAAAGGCGGGACCGGCGGCCCCGCCGGTTAACGTCAGTTTTCTTTCTTCTCTTCGGCCTTGGGCAGGTAGGACAATTCCGGACGGAACCAACCACGGACGGTATCGACCTTCCGGGTCATGGTCATGAACGTTTCGTGCAGCGGCTTTACATCTTCGCCAAGGGCTTCCTTGTGCGCCTTGTCTTTTTTCTGCATGTGCATCGGGCTTTCCGCCCAGCTCATGATGTTCATCACCGGCAGGTCCGGTCCCATCAGGTCCCTGTAAATGGCCCAGCCGTCGTCAATGCCCTTTTCGATGTATAGCTTCTTGTATTCACCGGCCAGTTTCATCGCATCCTTGGCGTGATCCGGCTTGATATACCAGACCATCATTTCGAAGTACCGCCAGTCTTTTGACTTTTTCTGGAACCCTTCCGGGCTGTAGGACAAATCGGTCATATACCTGGTGAGATACATGGAACTGCTTTCCACCGTGCCGTTAAACATGGCTTCCATCTCTGCCAGCTTATCTTCGCCCATGTCCTTGCGGACCTTCCCGAATACCTCCCACAGGCGGTCCAGGTCTCCGTGGTTCTGGATGGGAATGACCAGGTGATAGTGCCAGTTCTCGTCCTGGCTGACCCAGATTGCCGGAACGTCCAGCTTGTATTCGGCGTAGAGTGCCATTGCATGCTTCAGTGCTTTTTCATAATCGGCCATCTTGGCGGGATTTGCCTTGACGACCTTGATTGCCAGGAACTGGTTCTGTTTTTCGCCGGCGGTTGCCGGTATCAGCGAAACGGCCAGGACCAGCGCAATCGTCCATATTACGCGCTTCATGAATGCCTCCCTTGTATAAGAAACCTTCAACCAGCTAACCACAGCGGCACCCCGGGGTCAATATAAAATTACTTTTATGGAAAGTATATACAAGGCCGGCTTGGAGTCGTTTTCGTGCTTCCTCGTGTGATGGTGTGGCAGGCAGGTGGTTTTTCAATCGGATGCATGTGGGATGAGATTGAATCAGAAATCGGTCGTCCGGCAATTGAAATTCAAAAAAAATGGGTCAAAACGGCGACAGACGGGGATTTCCATGGTATGCTACCCGTGAAAAATCGATATCAGGTCAAATCCCGTTTTCTCCCGTGGAATGGTGAATAGGCGCACCGTTTCACGACGACCTCCGTCATGGGACCGTCGAAAGGCGGTCCCTGGCATTTTCGGACACTGAAAATCCCCCACATTCCACCTTACCCCCGCAGCAATTATCAGGTAGAATTACCATTAAGAATCAATAGTTACCGATTGGATGAAACACCAAGCAAAGTGAGGTTACCATTATGACGTATCTGACTGAGACATTGTATTTTGGCAATTCGCTCCTGTCCTGGATAACGGCTGCGGGAATCATTCTCGGGGCCGTCATCGTGGGTAAAATCCTGTACTGGTTCTTTGGGACCGTGGTTCGGAAACTGACCGCAAAAACAAAAACCAAGCTGGATGATCTGCTGATTGACATGCTGGAAGAACCGGTGGTCTTTGCGATCATTATCATCGGTATCTGGTACGGGCTGGGTGTGCTGGAGCTGGGCGAAACCATCAGCCGGTATGTACGGTTCGGTTACCAGTTTCTGATCGTGTTCAACGTGGCCTGGTTTGTGACCCGTTTCATGGATTCCCTGATCCGGGAATACCTGGCCCCGGTGGTGGAAAAGAGTGAAGGGGACCTGGATGACCAGTTGCTGCCCATTGCTCAGAAGGGCGTGAAGATCACCATCTGGGCCATGGCGGCCGTGATTGCGTTGAACAACGCGGGTTATGATGTGGGTGCCCTGCTGGCAGGTCTCGGCATCGGCGGCCTGGCATTTGCCCTGGCTGCGCAGGACACGGTGAGCAACCTGTTCGGCGGATTCACCATTTTCACCGACCGACCGTTTTCCTTGAATGAACGCATTGTTGTGGACGGCATTGACGGCACGGTGGAGGAAATCGGTATCCGTTCCCTGCGCCTGCGTACCCTGGCCGGTCGCCAGGTGACCATTCCCAACTCCCGGATTACCAAGAATGTGATTGAAAATATCTCTTCCGAACCGGCGCGGAAGGTGGTGATGAACTTCGGGTTGACCTATGACACCGATGACGCCGGTATGCAGAAAGGCATGGAGATTCTGAAGAAGCTGACCGACGCCAACAAGGGTATTGATGACAACGTTTCTATTGCATTCAATGGATTCGGGGATTTTGCCCTGAATATTCTGCTGATTTACTGGATCAGGAAGGATGCGGATATCCTGGGGACCCAGACAGAACTGAACCTGGCCATTCTCAAGGCGTTCAACGAAGCCGGCCTGGAATTCGCGTTTCCGACCCAGACGTTGTACACCATTCCCGGGAATTGACCGGTTCTTGACAAACCGAAAGGAACGGATCCATGCAGGATTTTGAAAAGCTGGGTGCCTTTTACCTGGGCCGGGAAATGGACCCGGAAAGCGGAAAGCCGGATGGGCTGCCGCTCATGTTGGATGCCCGCGACCTGACCACCCACGCGGTGTGCGTGGGGATGACGGGTAGCGGAAAGACGGGCCTGTGCATTGCGTTACTGGAAGAAGCCGCCATTGACGGGATCCCCGCCATTATCGTGGATCCCAAGGGGGATATCGCCAATCTCATGCTGACGTTTCCGGAACTGGATGCGGCCAGTTTCCGTCCGTGGATAAACGCGGACGATGCCCGTCGCAAAGGGATGACCGAAGACGAATATGCAGCCAACCGGGCGGATCTCTGGCGAAACGGGCTGGCCCAGTGGGGACAGGACGGGGAACGGATCCGAAAATTGCGGGAATCAGCGGAATTCGGGGTATACACCCCGGGCAGTACCGCCGGTGTGCCGTTATCCATTCTCAAGGCGCTGGACGCGCCGCCGGAACGGGTGAAAGCGGACCCGGACCTGTACGGCGATGCCCTGGCTGCGACGATCTCCGGCCTGTTGGGGCTGGCCGGTATGGATGTGGACCCGGTGCAGAGCCGGGAACATATTCTGCTGACCGCCATACTGGATCATTTCTGGCGACAGAACGGGTCTCCCCAGCTGGCGGACCTGGTCCGGGCGGTGCAGCGGCCGCCGGTGACCCGGGTGGGGATCCTGGACCTGGACGATTTTTTTCCGGAAAAGGACCGGTTTGCGTTGGCATTGCGGTTGAACAACCTGATCGCGTCCCCGGGATTCCAGGCCTGGATGACCGGACCGCCCATGGATGTGGGTCGGCTTCTGTATACCGATTCGGGTAAACCGAAGATTTCCATTATTTCCATTTCCCACCTGGATGACCGGGAGCGGATGTTTACGGTTTCCCTCCTGCTCAACCGGCTGCTGGCCTGGATGCGTTCCCAGAACGGAACCTCGAGTCTCCGGGCCCTGTTTTACATGGATGAAATCTTTGGCTACCTGCCGCCGGTGGCCAATCCGCCGTCCAAGCGCCCCCTGTTGACCCTGTTGAAGCAGGCACGGGCATTCGGCCTGGGCCTGGTGCTGGCCACCCAGAACCCGGTGGACCTGGATTACAAGGGCTTATCCAACACCGGGACCTGGTTTGTGGGCCATCTCCAGACCGAGCAGGACCGGGACCGGGTGCTGGACGGGATCGGCGGTGGACGGGCGGAACGGGCCCGGATGGCGGAACAGTTGAACGGTTTGAGCAGCCGGGTGTTCCTGATGCACAACGTCCATGAAGATGAACCGGTGGTCTTCCATACCCGGTGGGTGATGTCCTACCTGCGGGGACCGGTGACCCGGGAGCAGATCCGCCTGCTGATGGCGGACCGGTTGGCTGTCGGTGCGGATACGGATCCCGGACCGGTTGCGGAACTGGCCGATGTGACCCCGGCCGGACCGGTGATCGATGGGCCACCCCGGCTGGGCACACCCGCCGTCTACATCCCGGCGGACCGGACATTGTCTGCGGCCCGGAATGTCCGGTATGTGCCGGCCATGGTGGGTATCGGGTCGGTTTACTTTAACGATGCCCGGCGCAATGTCAGTGAAGAACGGGCGTGCATTCACGCGCTGGAGCTGGATGAGAGCATGACTTTCGCCAAGTGGGAAACTGCCATTTCACTGGATCCGGCTGCGGACATCCAGGCACCGGCCCTGGATGCGGCCGTGTATGATGATTTTCCGTCGGGCTGGGACAGCAAGTCCCGGCTGAAGAAGCTCCAGTCAGGATACCGGGACTGGTTGTACCGGAACCTGGAGCTGACGTTGTTGAAAAGCCCGTCTTTGAATGCGGTGTCACAGCCGGGTGAGTCCGAGAGTGATTTTCGGGTACGGCTCCGGCAGCTGGCCCGGGAGGAACGGGACCGGCAGACCGAAGCGTTGCGAGAGAAATTCGCAGTGAAGATCAAGCGTCTGGATGACAAGATTGGACGGGCCCAGGATAAACTGGAAAAGGAACAGGCCCAGGCCCGTGAAAGCAAGGTCAATGCGGCCCTGTCGCTGGGATCTACATTGCTGGGGGCGTTCCTGGG
>CAZDKZ010000038.1:0-22145 GCA_964506215.1 uncultured Holophagae bacterium | reverse complement strand
CGACAAGGTGCAGGAAGGTGAATTGCATGAAAATGCTGTCTACCAGGTCATTGAGAATGTACCGGGCATCACGGCCATGCTATGCGGCCACAGTCATGAAGAAATCTCATTTGAACTGTACAACAATGTTCTGATCTGTCAGCCCGGCGCTTTTGGACAATCCATCGGTGTTCTTATGATCGACATGCAGCAACGGGACGGCGCGTGGGAAGTACTGGCCAAAACATCGACAACATTGCAGGTCAGTGGTCTGAAACCGGAGCGCAAAGCGGAGAAAGTGGCCCGTTCCCTGATCGGTGATTGCAAGGATTTTGCGGATGAATCCCTGGGGGACTATGATTATGAGTTGATTTTCTCAGGAGATCCCACTGCACCCGGGTCTGCCACATTCATGATGATCGACGCAATCCAGGCATGGGCGGCCTCCGATGTGGTCATGCTGCCCATGCAGGCACCGGAAGAGACGATCAAGGGACGCAGGGCGGCTTTTCGGAACCGTCATATGCTGCAACTGACACCATACGATAATCACATGGTCCGTTTCCAGGTGAACGGACAGGCGTTGGACCAGATGATGGAAAAGGGCGCCGCCATGCTCACTGCGGAAGGGACACTGAGACCCGGCATCCCCCCCTACCATTTTGACTACTTCGGCGGTGTCCAGTATCGGATGAATCCCGGTGCACCGGCTGGCGAACGGGTAGAAATTGTCTCTGTCAATCGAAATACATTCGCGGCCGATGCTGTATACACCGTGGCCATGACCGGCTATGAATATGGCATGGGTCGTTACTTTACAGGGGATGCACCGGAACCGCTGGAATGGTCTGAAAACAGTCTCCGGCAGATGATACGATCACTGGTTCTGGATGCGCAGGAAAAGGAAGAAAATTCCGAAGAATAGCGGATATACTGCAGGAGTTCATTTGAATCGAATCAAGGTTACGGGTAGCAAAACGGGGGATTCCCCGATTTTGACACAAACGTTGTTCCGCCCGGTACCGGTGCGGGGCTTACCTGGTGTTTGCCTGTTTCCCGTTGCGCCACACCCGCTTTTGCAGCGGGAATGCCGGTTCGAACGGACACCGATTGCAACCTGTCAACCCGGTCTCATAAATCGCCGGCCGTCATCACGGACATGCCTGTTTGATTGCCGGAATTGTCATAATCGTCCGGCCCGGACCACACGTCTTTTCCGACAGCTGCAGGTCCGGACCAATTCGGGTCATTAACGGTACAATGTTGTTAATACTTGCGAAAAGGAGTATCTCTTGAACAAGAAACCCCTGTCGTTTTACATGATAACGACCGGACTGCTGACAGTATTCCTCCTGCTGCTTCAGGCGGCAGCCAACTTCAGTAAACCGGTGTTTTATGTACTGGTCGGCGTTCTGCTGATCTTTGTCATTGGAGCCGCATTCCGGCTGAAGTCCGAATTCATGGACTATTTCAAATCCATGAAACTGGCTGCCGCATTGCTGATTTACCTGACCATCGGGGTGGTGATCGGTACACTGGTGTTGCAGAACGTGGAAGAGGCCCGCTACCTGGAGCATTATTCCAAGGGCTTTTACCAGTTCATCCAGATGTTCACCCTCCAGGACACCTATCATTCCATCTGGTTCTCCGGCCTGGTGGCCATGCTGAACCTGAACCTGGTGGCCTGCACCCTGGCGAGACTACCGATCCGGAAAAACAAGATCGGTTTCTTCTTGATTCACCTGAGCATCCTGGTGGTGGTCATCGGCGGGTCCATTACCGCCCTGTTCGGCGTGAAAGGCTACATTCACATGAACGAAGGGGGAACGTACGAATCCTTCCAGCTGACCCAGTACAACCAGATGCTGGATATCAAGCAGGACCTGGATTTCACCCTGCGTCTGGATGATTTTGAAGTAGACAAATACGACCCGGACTTCCGGGTATACGCATACGCCCGGAAATCCACGGATGAAGAATTCGACGCACCGTTCTCTTTCAAAGCCGTGGACGGGGAAACGTATCCCGTCCGGAAAGTCGATGGTGAATTGACCGTTGATCGATTCTTCGGCAATTATGCCGTCCGGGATATTGCAGTGGAACAGGAAAATGGTGTGGCCGCCGCAGAAGTGGCGTTTCACCGGAACGGTCGTGAAGAAACCGCTCATTTCTTTGATCAGCCTGGAGATGACCGGTTCTTCCTGCCGGAACAGGCCGGCCTGATCATCTTCAAGGCCACCCAGCCCGATAAGCCTGCAGAACTGGTCCAGGAACGGAAAACCGTTACCATCACACTACCGGACGGCTCCCGGAATGTTGTTACGGTAAAGGAAGGGGAAATCTATCCCTTCCATGGTTCCACAACCATGACGATCGGACAGTTCATCCCTTCGTTCACCATTGATGCGGAAACCCGCCAGGTGGTGTCCAAGAGTGATAACCCGGACAATCCGGCACTGGAACTGATTCTGATTGATGAAGCCGGCGGCGCACCGATCCGCCACTGGGTGTTTGCCAATTATCCGGAATTCTCCCACGGCAAGAAGCTCCCGGGGGATGCAAAAGTGACCTTCAACTACACCCCGTCATTCAAGGATAAACCGATTTATGTGGTGTCTCCGGACGGTCGCGTGACGGTCACCGAGAACGGACGGATCACGTCACGGACCGAACTGGCAGACGGAAAACTGGTATTTGACGGCTATGACTTTGAATTCAAGCGATTCATGACATCAGCGGTCAAACAGAAGGAAGAATTCAACCGGTCAGATACCCTGGACAACCCGGTAGTTGTGGTGACCTGGACGAAGAACGGCCGGTCGGAAACCCACCGGTTCAGTGCCCGGGACAAACAGGCCACGTTCCTGGAAAACGGTCGGGTGGCGCTGGTGTTGCGCAACAAGGATGATATGCCCAAGGCTTACCGCAGCCATATGACCGTGCTGGAAGACGGCAAAGAGGTCAAGAAACACACCGTGGAGGTCAATGATCCGTTGATTCACGGCGGTTATTATTTCTACCAGTCCAACTACAACCCCAATGATCCCAGCTACTCGGGCATCATGGTGGTACAGGACCCGGGTGTGTACATTGTCTTTTTCGGGTTTATTCTTCTGGTTGTTGGCGGAATTCTCCGTTTCTACTTCAAGATGTGAGGTGCTGATATGATTACACTCATTGAGAATTTTTCCCGCATCAGCACGCTGCTGTTCGGCCTGATTTCGATTTATACGTTTGCCATGGTGCTCTACGGTACCGCCCTGTTCACCAAGAACCAGACCGTCTACACCCTGGGCCGGTTCTCCCTGTTTGTCGGCTTCATCATCAATGGCTGGCTCATCATAGAACGCTGGTTGGAAGCCGGACGTCCGCCGTTCAAGACATTTTATGAATCGCTGATTTTTGCTGCATTCTGTACCGTACTGGTATACCTGGCACTGGAGCTGGCGCGGAAGGTCAAAATCGTCGGGTTCGGGTCCATCCTCATCGCCCTGGCATGCCTGCTCTACGCGGTGGTCAAGGTTGACGTTGAAATCATCAGCCTGCCCCCTGCACTCCAGAGCGGCTGGTTTGTTCCCCACGTGGTCATCTATTTCATCGGATACGGTGCACTGGCGGTCTCATTCGCCACTGGCATTCTCTACCTGTTCCTGCCGGACAAGATTTCCCTCAACGTGGATACGTTCAAGGGCCGGTTCCTGTCCAATGCATTGGGTGGTGAAGAAATCGACCTGGAAGCGTTCACCCACCAGCTGATCGTTGTGGGGTTCACCTTCCTGAACCTGGGCCTGTTGACCGGCTCCATGTGGGCCAAGTTCGCCTGGGGTGATTACTGGTTCTGGGATCCCAAGGAAAACTGGTCGCTGGTTACCTGGTTGATCTACATCGTCTACTTCCATCTGCGTTATGTGAAGGGATGGCGAGGCCGGAAAGCGGTTGTCTTTTCCATTATCGGTTTCCTGGCGGTGATTTTCACCTACCTGGGAATGAACCTCCTGCCCACAGCGGACATGAGTGAGCATGTGTATACCGAATAGCCATGCGTGACAGAAACACTCGTCCCGAAGCGGACCGGACCGACAAGCGACAGGATGAATCCACCGGATTCCGCATCACGTGCAGCATGTGCGGCCGGGAAGACACGGTTCCGTTTGAACCCACACGGGGAACCGCGGTGCTGTGCCGGGCCTGTTATGATGTCAAACGGAAACGCCGGGTCCGGAACCGGGAAATGATGAAGAAAATCGTGGGTCGTCACGTCATCACCTGTGAACACTGCGGTGCCGAAGCGGAAGTGAATTACAAACGGTTTTCCCAACCGGTCAAGCTCTGCGACAACTGTTACCGGAAGCTGAAGGGTGATCCCGGGGATGGCGGACGGAGAAAACGCCTCCAGGTGATGACCCGCATTACCTGCTGCCGGTGCGGAAAATCCGATTTTGTGGATTTTGTACCGGAAGACGACACCAAGGTATTGTGTAAATCCTGTTACCGGATGGAGTCCGAAGACTGAACCGATTGAGAACAGATAACCAATAACAAGGGGCCCGCTTGAGACGGGCCCCTTTTCTCTGGCATCACGATCCCGTATTCAGGCATCCGGCTTCGGTGTCCGTCCATAGATGTCATCAAACCGTTCAATATCATCTTCACCCACATAATCCCCCACCTGGACCTCAACGATTTCCAACAGGTCCTTTCCCGGATTTTCCAGCCGGTGGAGCGTCTGCTTGGGTACAAAGATACTCTCGTTTACCCGGATGGTACTCACCGATTCACCAACAGTCACCCGCGCGGTTCCCCGGGTCACCACCCAGTGCTCGGAACGATGCTGATGCCGTTGGAGGCTCAGTTTTTCACCGGGCTGCACCAGGATCCGCTTGATCTTGGATCCTTCTTTCTCATCCAGCACGGTGTAGCTGCCCCAGGGGCGGTCGATGGTCACATGTTCTTCAATTTCACTGCGCCCCTCCGCCTGTAACGTTTCGACTACCGTCTTGACCTTCTGGGCATCGCCCTGCCGGGCCACCAGGATGGCATCCGGTGTCTCCACGATGAGCATGTTATCCAGTCCCACCGTGGCAATGAGCCGCTGGTTGCCCAGGACCAGTGTATTTTCGGTATCCACCGGCAATACATCCCCGGTGAGTACGTTGGAATTGGTGTCTTTTGCCAGGACATCATAGAAACTGTCCCAGGAACCCACGTCGGACCACTGGAAACTGACCGGTACAATCATCACGTCTTCGGCTTTTTCCATCACGCCGAAATCGATGGAAATCTTGGGCAACGTTTCAAAATCCCGGATAAAACCGTCCAGCCCGTTGTCCAGGGACCGGTCCAGTTCCGGTATCTGCCGCTTGAACTCCCGACGCATGGCCCCGGGGGTGAACAGGAACATCCCCGAGTTCCAGAGATAGTCACCGGACTTCACATAGCGTTCCGCTGTTTCCGCGTCCGGTTTTTCCACGAACTGGATTACGTTGTAACCACCGTCAACCAGCTCTTTCTCATGGTGGATGTAGCCATACCCGGTTTCCGGACGGATCGGGGGAATGCCGAACGTGACGATCTTCCCCTGGCCGGCCAGTTTTGCGGCGATTTTCGCTGTCTTTACGAATGCTGCCTCTGGACGGATCAGGTGATCGGAGGCCATAACCAGTACCACGTCATCCGCTGCAAGCCCACCATGTTCCGTCAACCATCGCATCCCCAGGGCGATCGCGGGAGCGGTATTCCTGGCTGCCGGCTCCAGTACCACCTGCCCCATCAGATCCGCATGCTCTTCGCGGGCATGGTTGCGGACCTGGAATTCATATTCCCGGTTGGTCACCACGACGATACCGGACGGCTCCGAAACCGCCAGCGCCCGACGCATGGCTTTTCGCAACAGGGACTCGCCGTCAAAACGATTGAGAAACTGTTTGGGTTGGGTACGACGGGAAAGCGGCCATAACCGGGTACCGCTCCCCCCTGCCAGAATGATTACCTTCACGTTTTCCTCCGATTCCGTATCAGCACCTGTGAACAATCAACCCAGCGGTAGATCAATCACGAATGTGGATCCCCTGGGATAATTATCTTTCACATAAACATGTCCGCCATGGGCTGTGACAACATTGTGCACAATAGCCAGCCCCAGTCCGTCCCCTTTTGCTTTCGTGGAGAAATAGGGAATGAAGATCTTTTCCTTCATGTCCTGGGATATCCCCTTCCCCGTATCACTGATCTCCACCTGCATGCGGTGACCGGCAGCAAAATATATGGTCTTCACCGTCAACGTACCATCCTTCTCAGATTCCATGGCTGCCAGCGCGTTCCGCATAATGTTCAGAAATGCAGACTTTAACATGGTCCGATCCAGGTTCATGGGTGCACCGGATTCCGCGTACAGTTTACGAATCTCGATGGACCCGGCTTCCGGTTCCACCAGGTGAATGGTCTCATCCAGCAAGTCATGGATGTCCAGCTCGGCCAGTCTGGGTGGAGGCATTTTGGCATACCGGGAGAAGTTTTCGATCAGCTGCTGCATGGAGATAATTTCTTCAATCATGGGCTTTACGCTATCCAGCACAACATCCCGCAATCCGTCCGTTCCCCGTTCCGCCTTGAACCGGATCCGTTCAGCAGACAACTTGATGGGCGTCAGCGGGTTCTTCAACTCGTGGACAATGCGGCGGACCGCTTCCTTCCAGGCCAGCATTTTCTGCGCCTGTTCCAGCTTGGTAATATCTTCAATAATGATGAGGTAGCCGATATCTTCACTGAGCCGGGCTGTCAGGTGTGTAATGGTCACGTCAGTGGAACGGGGACCTTCATCCCCTTCAAACACCAGGCTCTGTCGAACGGACGCTTCCATATCCTGCATGACCCGATCCACCATCTGCTTCAGCCGGATTGCCCCGTCATCCGTTTCCGACAACACGGTCACCAGCCGGGTGCCTTCCTCCACCCGGCTGCGAATGGAGAGAATGTCCCGTGCAAACCGGTTGATGGACATCACATTGCCGAAATTCGATATGGAAATCACCCCCACCGGCAGGCAATTGAGCACCGCTTCAAAATAGTGTTTCTTGTCCTCCAGGAACTGGTTGATGCTTTCCATTTCAATGGCACGGAGCCGCAATTCCTGTTCATGTGTCCGCAGCCGGTCGATCATCAGGTTGAACGACTGCATCAGGCGCCCCATTTCATCGGTACCCCGGACCTCAATACCGAAGTCCAGTTCCCCCCTGGACACCCGTTCGGTCCCAAGCAGCAGGAGATTAAACGCCCGGAGAAAATTGTTGGTAAACTTGAATCCCGCCCACATGCCAGAGAATACGGCCAGGATGGCAATCAGTAACAGGGAACTGATGTTGAAAATTTTCAGTGAATGAATGCTCTGCCGGGTATTCTCATAGCGGCTGATGGCGGTCTGGAGGCTGCCCAGGTGGCGGGTCAGGTTCCGGATGATCAACCGGCCGGTGACCACCGCATACCGGTCTGAAATATCACGGCCCACAGGAAGCAATGTGCCGAATCGAACATAGGTGCCAACGGACAGCGGCAGAATGATGTGAAAACTATCGCCCTTGGCCAGTTCATCCCCGTGGGATTCATTGGCCGGTGTCAGGGATTGCAACGGTTCATTCTCATTGCGGATCATGGCCACCATTTTCCCGTTTCGATAGATTTCGATGGAGGAAAGCCGGTAGCGTTCCAGACGGGACCGCAGAAATACCGGCAGCTCTTCCCGGGACTGGAGCAGATCCAGTGTCAATTCTTCGCCCAGCACCTGGGCAAAATGCGCCGTATCCGTGGCCATGGAAGACTCATAGTTGGACACCAGTTGCTGAGCCGCGTCAATGGTTTGTGTCAGCTCCGGATTATGCCAGGTGTCCAGGATATTGTAGATGATGACCGTTCCCATCCCCACGATCACACCGGACGGCACCACCACCAGCAGCAGCGTGAATACGGTCATTTTGAGACGAAGACTCAGGTTCAGTCGGGGCAGGCGCCGACCTTCCAGCAGCGGCTTCACAATGCTGCGCATGAGCATGAACAACAGTACGGCTGTCAGGACAACGTTGAACATCCCCAGTACATTGAGGAGAATCGCCGTCTGTGCCAGTTCTTCGCCGAACCAGTCGAAGAGCAGGTAGCCGCCCACCGAGAGGACCAGCAGAAATAGGACAATTACCGTTCGCTTCCGCATTCGCTTCATACCGCTATTCTACGAAAACTATTGGATTTTCTCATCTTTTTCTTCATGCCACCGTCTTGAACAGGCGGTTACCGTTCGCTACAATGGAACCATGGATCTGAAAGCACTGGCAACAGCCCTGACAATGGCCTTCATCATCGTCATCATGGACGCCGTATTCCACTTCCACTACATCTATGTCCTGGCCATGATTACCGCACTGGGGTATGTATTTGTCCGTAACCGGACACGAACCCCTGCCGAAGAAACCGTCAAGCCCCCGAGCTGGCCCGCCATCCTGTCCATTGGCGAACTGGATCCAGCGGACCGGGACACCCTGACCGCATTGCTGATCCAACCGGCAACCGGACCGAAAACCGCCATCAAAACCACGGAGATGATGGCTGCGCTGGACAATGCGGTGGCCAAGCCGGTCGTGTTGACGAAATCCACGGTCAAGGAGATCCCGGTTCCGTATCCGGGATTTGTCCGGGAACTGACGGCACTGCTGGGTGAACTGAGCATCCGATGCAACCTGTCCGTTTCAATGATCGGCAAGGGAGATCTCCGGTTCTGTTGTATCCGCATCATGGTAAACCGCAAACTGGACCTGGACCAATCGGAAACACTGGGGACGCTGAACGGTTCACTCACCAGTTCAGGCGGGATCGCCTGGGTCACCCATCCCCCGAGAAAAACCGTTATCAACCTGGCCCTTCCCGGAAACTGAACACCATGCAGCACGGCGTCTATCTCCTCATCCTGAAACTGCTTGACGACACCACTGTCCATTGCAAAAAAGTCCGTTTTGATTTGAAAGCGGGTTGGTACTATTATTGCGGTTCCGCGATGAACGGCCTGTCCGCACGGATCAACCGTCATCTCTCCGATGAGAAGAAGAACCACTGGCATATTGATTTTCTGCTGGAACACGGTCAATTGCAGGCAGCGGTCCCGTTTGTTGTCCATGACGCACGCATGGAACATGAACTGGCGGCTATTCTCCATCATACCCCCGGTATGACACCTGTTCCCGGGTTCGGTGCCAGTGACTGCAATTGCAACGCCCACCTGTTCCACAGTGAGGAACTGGTTCATCAACCATTCATGAAAAAACTGTTTGAACGCCAGATGGAACTGGCCGTTGACGGGTTGGCCCATCAATATGAAGGTATCGAAACCCCGGTAGAGTCCTTCAAAACGCCCTGGGAAATCCTCGTTTCCTGTGTCATTTCACTCCGCACCAAGGACGAGGTGACCGGACCGGCATCCAAACGTCTCTTCCAACGGGCACCCGGTCCGGATGAACTGGCACAACTGGATCCTCACGAAATCGGTCAACTGATCTATCCAGCCGGCTTTTACAAGACCAAGGGCACGAACCTGAAAAAAATTGCCCGGATCATCCGGGACAAACATGATGGCCGGGTGCCGGATAACAAGCGCGAATTGCTGGCGCTTCCGGGTGTGGGTATCAAAACCGCCAACCTGGTCCTTGCAGACGGATACGGTCAATATGAAATCTGCGTGGACACCCATGTGCATCGGATCTGCAACCGGATGGGCTGGATTCAGACCCGCACACCGGAAGAATCCGAGAACGTGCTGAAAGACCTGCTGCCAAGATCGATCATCCGGGAAACCAACGGGCTCATGGTGAAACATGGTCAACAGATCTGCAAACCCCACCGACCCTATTGTGACCGTTGTCCCATTACCGGATTGTGCAACACCGGGATGCAACATGAAAATGATTCACGTTGACACCACGGCTTCCACCAACGACCTGGCCTGGGAATTGCTCCGGACGGAGCAGGCCCCCATACTGGTTATGGCGGACCGACAAACTGCCGGAAGGGGTCGGGGAACCAACGACTGGTCATCCCCCGAGGGCAACATCTATCTGTCCCTGGGTCTGGATGTCGGAACCCGTCAACTGCAGAACATTTCCGTTCGAATTGCCATCCACTTGTGCACCACGTTGAACAGCCTCCTTTCGGGCGGGGAATTGCGGATCAAATGGCCCAATGACCTGATGCTGGGGGAGGGTAAAGCGGTGGGCATCCTGGTTGAATCCCGGATCCGGGGAGACCGGGCCGGACTGGTAGCCGGGATCGGTCTCAATATCCGGCAGGCACCCGTTCCGGAGGCAGCCGCACTGGAAAGTCTGTTGAAAACAGACCGGGACAATGTCGTATCCGCAGTGAAGGAGGCCATCCTGATGGCGGTTGAGAATCACGAATCTGATCTGTCCAACCGATTGCTTCGCGCAAGCTGGTTTAAACCGGGGGAAACTGTCAGCTATGTGGCCGGTAATGAAACCTGCACGGCCGTGTTCACGGGGTATGACCGGGACCTGGCCATGTGTGTGGATACCAGGGAAGGCAGACAATCCCTGAACTGTTCCCTTGTATCCCGGATTCGTCCGCACACGGACGGAACAGGAGAATCATCCCATGTCTTATGAAAAGGGCACCTTCCCGCCTGCCAAGCACTTTGTTTCCATTCTGTTCCATGAGCAGGAGACCTTGGACGCCATTCGCGGCGCTGTCGTTGAAAAGCTGGGGTCCATTGACATGGAAAGCGACCCCTTCCCCTTTGACATGACCGACTATTATCGTCCGGAAATGGGTGAACAGTTGTTCCGGGTCTTTCTTGTCCTGGCGGAACTGGCACCGGCTTCTCAGATGATCCGGATCAAGCAGGTCTGCCTGGCGCTGGAAGAACAACACCGGGAAGCGGGTAACCGGACCGCAAACCTGGACCCGGGTTATGTGGACCTCTACAAACTGGTGCTGGCTTCGGAGAAATACCGGGGACACAAGATTTACCTGGATAAGGGTATCTGTGCAGACCTCACCCTGCTCCTGGGGAAGAATACCGTGACAACATTCGAGTGGACCTTTCCGGATTTCAAGGAACCGCGCTATGTACCGTTTATTCTGCAAATGCGTAACCGATACCGGGAACAGTTGCGTTCCCGGGCGTGAGTTAACTCACATTTGAGTAATTCTTTGCACCTGCAGACGTTTTGAATTGGTGGGCTGATCCTCATCTGTTATCATGAAAGCAACGTTACGCATAGCAGATGCATTGCGTGTGATTGTGTGTAATGTCTCGGAAAGCGTTTGGGAGAGTTAAGAATGGATCATGTTCTGGTTACAGGCGGTGCCGGTTTTATCGGCTCCCATCTCGTCGAGCGTCTGCTGGATGACGGGTTTTCCGTGGTTGTCCTTGATGATTTTTCTACCGGCAAAATGGAAAACCTGCCCATTCATCACCCGGCCCTGGAAATTGTCCGGGGAGACATTGCAAAACCGGAACTGATCGACGGGATCCTGAACCAGCATCGATTTGACTATATTGTTCACCTGGCCGCAATCGCCTCGGTTCACCAGTCCGTGAATGACACATTCCGTACCCATACCGTCAATACCGAAGCTTCGATTTATCTCCTTGAAGCCGCCCGGAAGATGGGTGGTTTGAAACGGTTCGTATTTGCATCCTCCGCGGCGGTTTATGGGGAAGACATCAGTCTGCCCAAACGGGAAGATTCGCCCACTCGGCCCATCTCCCCGTACGGCATTGACAAATTCTGCGCGGAACAGTATATGCTCACCTATCACCAGTTGTTCGATGTACCGACCGTGGCACTGCGCTATTTCAATGTGTATGGACCCCGTCAGAATGACCAGGCGCAGGACGCCGGTGTTATCTCCATTTTCATGCGGCTCTTCAGTCAACCCACACCAAGGGTGAAAATATACGGGGACGGACACCAGACCCGTGATTTCATTTATATCCGGGACGTGGTGGAGGCCACCCGTTTTGTCATGAAACATGACGCGGCCAATGGAAACGTGTACAACGTGGCAACCGGCCGGGAAACGTCCATTCTCAACATTGTCCAGGCACTGGAACAGATCTCCGGCAAACAGGCCATGATCAACCTGCAGCCCCATCGAAAGGGCGATATTGAACGGTCCTGCGCAGACATCTCCCGGATCCGGGCACTGGGTTATACACCCCGGTATAACCTGGAGGATTCGCTGCGGGAATGTTTCAGTGGCGGATTTGAGCTGATCAACACACAGGCACGTTAAACCGCCCGTTCGGGCCGGTCAGATTCTACTTTTCCGAAAACCATGCCAGGTGTATTGCGCGAAATAGTACGCGCTCTTGAAGAAGGAAAGCTGCTCCAGTTCACGAAATACCCGCCACTGGTAACGGGCGGTGTGGAACTTGTTCCGGGAAATGGAACCGGAGCGGACACGATAATGGGCCAGAACTTCCGGCTGACCATGGGCCACATGTCCGTCACGGAGGATGTCCAGCCACAGGGCATAATCATGGTTGAGCCGGATATCCGGTAACAGGCGCAATCCCACCTGTTCCCTGTCATATGCCCCCGTCAGCATCCCGATCCGGTTGGTACAAAGCAGCTCGGCATACGAAACAGTAAGGGGTACCTGGATCACTCCCCGTAACTCACCGCCCTCTGTCATCCGCCGGTATGCGGAAAATACGACCGGGGCCTGCTTTTCTTCCATGAAAGCCAGCTGGGAAGCCATTTTTTCCGGCAGCCAGATATCATCGCTGTCCAGAAACATGATGATGCGTCCGGAGGCTCGCTGTAACGCCATGTTCCGTGCGCCGGCCGAGCCCTTGTTTTCTTCCAGGAACAGCGGCCGGATCCGGCTGTCTTCCGATGCCAGTTTTCGAATCATGTCCCGGGTATCGTCCATGGAAACATCATCCACCAGGATCAGTTCATAATCCCGGAACGTCTGCTGCAGCACGGACCGCACGGACGACTCCAGGAATTCCATTGCGTTGTAGGCAGGCATAATGACGGAAACCAGTGGCACTTATCAATCCTCCCAACGGGGTCTACTGGCAAACTATACCGCATCAGCTGACCAAAAAAAAGAGAGGCCCCCCGCTTTCTGCAAGCCGGAGCGGCCCTTGAATCTGCTGAAGCCACTCTGGTAAGATGAAACAATGCAGTATCCCAATTGAATACTGGAGGTTGTCATGCCCAAGATCGGCGTAATGCTTTCCGGGTGCGGTGTTTATGATGGCAGTGAAATTCATGAGGCGGTTCTGACCATGCTGGAACTGGATCGCCATGGATATGAAATGGTGCTGATGGCACCGGACATGACCCAGATGCATGTCATTAATCATCGAAATGGTGACATCATGGCGGGCGAAGAACGGAATTGCCTCACCGAAGCGGCCCGTATCGCACGCGGGGACATCTCCTGCCTGGATGACGTGGACGTGGACAGTCTGGATGCACTGGTGCTGCCCGGTGGCTTCGGCGCCGCCAAGAACCTGTCCGACTTTGCCGTGGCCGGAACCGAAGCAACGGTAGATCCGGACGTGGCCCGGATCGTTCGACAGGTACATGAAAACGGCAAGCCCATCCTGGCCGTCTGCATTGCACCGGCGATCATCGCCCGGGCACTGGGTGACCGGGGACCCGAGGTCACCATTGGGAATGATGAAGGAACGGCGGGTGCAATTGAATCGTTCGGCGGCAAACACATTAACTGCCCGGTGGACGGATTCCACGTGGATCGAAACAACCGGATCATATCCACCCCGGCTTATATGCTGGGACAACGGATTTCGGAGGTTCATGCCGGTATTGCCAATGCCGTTGACGCATTGGGAGATTTGATCTGAAACACTGATTTACTGTTGAGGGAAGGCGGACGTGGTGCCGCCTTCTTTTTTTGATTACACCGTCTGTTCTTCAGCCGACGCCAGGCGGTTTGAGCGCAGCCAATAGAACACACCGACAATGAAGTAATACTGCAGCACGACTTCGGTATCCATGATATTGCATTCAGTCAAACCTTCCAGGTGAAACGCCGCATTCATCAAAAACAGGATGAAGAAGCCGGTTTTCCAGGGCTCCTCCGTTTCCCGCCAGGCCATGCGCCAGCTGTCCCACAACACGCGTCCCCAGAACGTCAGGAAAACGATCAGCCAGATCAAGCCGCCCGCCTGGGCCGCTTCCAGAATATTGCAATGGGCATGATCATACTTGGTGAGGTCACGGTCCGGCTCGGTGGTGTTCTGCAACAGGTAGTACTGAAAGGTGCCCAGCCCGTAACCGGTAACCGGATTCTCAGCAAAAGCCCGGGCGGCATATCCCCATATCCGTGCCCGATGTCCAGCGTCCCGCTCCACCTGGGTAAAACGCCAGAAAATCCGGTCGTTGGACAGGTGAAGGACCGTCAAGCCGGTCAGCAATAGAACAACAATGCCGATTCCCGTTCGCCAGGAGACCTGCCGCAGCAGGAAAACAATGAACATTAAAGCGGAAACTACAATGGGTGTCCGGCTACGGGTAAACACGATGGCCGCAAAAATGACCAGGGCCATGACAATCGCCATCGTTTTCCGCAGCTTCCCTTTCGCGTGTTTAATCAGGAAAAGGGACGCCAGGAATCCGAAAGTCAACACTTCCGCAAATGTGTTCTGCTTGGAAAAGAAACCCGCCGCATGGACATAGTATCCCTTGGGATGGAACGGCCGATCCAGACCCTGTCCGAAGTAAACCTGAAGAACCGCATACGTAGAGGCGATTGCGGAAACGACCGCATACCCCCAGACACCGGCCTGCCAGTGCTTTTTGACCAACGGCAGGGTAAGCATCACCAGGGGGATCACCACCAGGAACATGTGCCGACGATACCATTTCATGGATTCCACCAGGTCCGGTGACGTCAGCGCGGCGATCAACGGCGTCAGCATCAACAGCAGGAAGAGCCAGGTAGGGAATCCCCTGACAGTCGGCACCGATTCCCTGGAACGGAACCGCCAGATCGGCAACGCCAGTATCATCAGTCCCAGGGCACCTTCCATACCGGAAATGGAGGTGGGAAATGAAATGATGACGAGACCATATAGCACCAGGTATATCCGCTGGCTGATCGTTTCTCTCATGCTGGCCAGTATACCATGACCCCGGGCCCGGTAAGCCTGCGAAACCTGTGCGGGTTTAAGTTGAATCCAACAACGGTTCTCTCTCAAAACACGGTATAATCGTTTGAGGTTGAGTCCGGATCAACCACTTTCGAAAGCGCAACGAGGTGACCAGTGGACCGAATCATGAACGGCCTGTATCGCGGCAACGGCATCTTCTTTCGTATTCTGGATATTGCCGTTGTGATCGGCCTGGTGGAATTCTCCACCCGCATACTGGACACACCGGCCGAGCCCCTGGGCAAGACCGTGATCCTGGCCGCATGGTATGGTGTCTTCCTGCACGCACTGGCCTTTTATGATCCCCACCAGTTTGAACCCGAAAGACGGACCCTGGCCACGTTGCTGGTGATCCTGTTCGCTGCATCACTGTCCGTACTGACCATGGTGGGCCTGTACTTCCGACCCCATGGCCGGAGAGTTCTGGTCCTCCACGCAGCGTTCATGCTGATCTACCTGATGATCCGTTCCCGGTTGTTGAGCCGGGTGGCAGCCGGCATCAAGCACCGGTTCATCCTCCAGGGAATTACCCCGGACAGCCTGCCACCCCATATCTGGAACCGCATTGGAGAAAATGGTGAACTCCTGTCCGAAAACGAGACCGGATCGGTCCCGGGAAACGGAATCGGCTCGGATTATGTCATCATCGGGGAAGAATACCGGGAAACCCACCAGTTACCGGAGAACCTGCTGCAATTGAAACTTTCCGGTCGACCGGTCTATACCATGATCGGTTTCTGGGAACACTTCTTCAAACAGATTCCCATCGACCTGGTATCGCCCGCTTTTTTCTTTGAGCGCAGCGGATTTGACCGGGCCGGCCGCCGCCTCCACCGGGTTACCAAGCGTCTGCTGGATGTGGTGTTGGCCCTGGCCCTGCTCCTGCCGTCCGCCCCGTTCATGGTCATCATCGGTATCCTGATCCGGCTGGAATCCCATGGACCCGCCCTGTTCCGCCAGACCCGGACCGGGATGAACGGCAAGCCATTCACCATGATCAAGTTCCGTTCCATGCGAAATGATGCCGAAAAAGAAGGCGCCCAGTGGTCCCACGAAGATGATCCCCGGATCACCCGTTTCGGCGCACTGATCCGGCGCCTGCGGCTGGATGAGCTGCCCCAGCTCTTCAATGTCCTGAAGGGCGACATGAGTTTCGTCGGACCCCGTCCGGAGCGGCCCGAATTTGACCTGGAACTGAAGAAGGACGTACCGTATTACATGCTGCGATACCTGGTAAAGCCCGGCCTGACCGGGTGGGCACAGGTAAACTATGGCTATTGCGCGTCCGTGGACGACACAAAGGAAAAGATCCGCTATGATCTTTATTATGTTAAGCATGCATCCTTTATGCTGGACGTGGACATCTTTCTCAAGACTGCCCGTACCGTCCTGCTGGCCAAGGGACGCTGACCGCAATCCTCACGGAAATTCCGTCCATGTTGTTTGACCGCCGGTTCAAAGTCAACATCGCCCAGACCACGCTGGTCCAGGTATTGAATATTGCTTCTTTTGTCATCCTGCTGGTACTGGTATTGCCGCGCTTCATCACCAAGGAAGAACTGGGAATTTATGTCACCTTCCGGGCCATGGTCAACACCCTGTTCCCGTTGTACACCTGCGCATTGGATATTGCCCAGGCCCGATACCTGGGTGTCCATGCCGGGAACCCGACAGAACAGCGCCGGATCACGGCAACGGTCATCCGGTCCTTTCTCGGTATCGCCATTATCTCCACCGGCATCATGCTGGCCATCAGGCCCGTCCTCCAGGAGCGGTTCTTTGATGGGAATCCGTCCTTCTTCTGGGCCATACTGGCAGCACTGATCTTTACCGGCATGTATCGCATCAGCTATACCTATTTCCAGGGACACAAACAGATGGAGAAGGCCAACCTGCTGCAGTTCCTGATTTTTGTCGTGGGCAACAGCCTCCTGGCCTGCGGCGTCTGGCTGGGCTGGATCCAGGGATTGGACCGGATCATCACCATCGTCGCCCTGCTCCCGGGACTGGCCGTGGTCCCGTTTTTCATCATCCTGCTCCGGAATCGGGCCCGCCGGTTCCATTTCCGCTCCGTCCTTCACTATGCGCTACCCCGACTGCCTCACCTGTTCTTTACCGGCCTGCTGATGTCCGGGGCCGTCATCCTGGCCAAGTATTTTTATTCGGCAGAGCTGGCCGGTGACTTCGGCATCGCGGTCCGCTTCTTCCAGATGGTGGCAACCATGGCCTATGCGTTCAACATGGTACTGCTCCCCGGCGTCTCCGAACTCTGGGGGAAAGGCCGGTTGAAAGAACTTTCTGCCTCGCTCAAACAATACGCAGACCTGGTACTGTGGGCCGGAACCGCTTGTGTATTCGGGTTCTTCGTGTTCGGACCCCTGGCCATCCAACTGCTCCTGCCGGTCCAGTATGAACCCGGTATCCCCATCCTGAAGATTATGGCTGTCGGCGCGCTGCCCTACGTCTTCCATATCATGTTCCGGAGCACCATCCACGGGGTGGATGAACGACCGGTCCAGGTTTTCATTGACCTGATCCAGATCAGCGTCCTGTTCTCGACGTTCTTCCTGCTGCGGCACAGTTCCGGTGTACAGCCGTTCATCACCATTGCAGTGGCCATTACGGCAACCTATTATGCAGCGGGAACAGCCAGTTATCTATACATTACACGCCGGCTGAAATTTCACGCAGATTATGCCGCCTGGCTGCTCCATGGCCTGTTGATCGCCATCCTGTTGATGGCCAGCGGTCTAACACCCGTTACGGCCATCTGTGCCTTTGTCCTGCTGGAGCTTTTTCTGCTGCACAGGAAATGGAAAGCGTACAGAACTTCTGTATAATGAACCGGACACAGGGGATGGAGGCCATTACGTGAACGACAACCGCATCATTTTCATCGGGTGGGACGGGTTTGACCAGCGCAACGAGGGCTATTGTGCCATCCTGGAGGCGGAACCGGTCTACGTGGGACGGCACCATCCCAACCGGCTGATGTCCATTCTCTCCTGGATCCCCAAGTTTTTCTCCACCGCAAAGCACATCCGGAAACTGAAGCCCGATATTGTCATCATCAAGAATACACAGTGGGTTATCGCACTTTCCGCACTGCTGTTGCGTGTGTGTTTCGGATACAGACTTGCCCTGGATTCCCACAGTTGTGCATTTGATGGCGGTGTTGTTTACCCCGGGTGGATGCACCGGATGTTCTGTCGATGGGCCGATCTTTCCCTGGTGACCAACAATGCGGACCGGGACCAGATCCTTCAATGGGGCGGACGTGTTCATGTGATTCCGTTTCCCCCGGTACGGTATGATGACCAGCCGACAGAAGACGTACAGCTGGAACCGGGTTTCCATATCCTGTTTGCCCACACCTATGCCACCGATGAACCATACCGGGAAGTGATTGACGCCGTGGAACAGGTTCCCGGTGTCACCGTACACATCACGGGCAACACGGCAAAGGCCGCCCATCCCCTGGCCGATCATCCCCGGATTAAACATACCGGGTTCATCTCCCGGGAACGATATCTTGGCCTGATGAAAGCCTGTGACGCCGTCATGACATTGACGTACCGGGACAACACCATGCAAAAGGCCGGCAATGAAGCTGTATTCACAGGCCGACCGCTGATTACCAGCGATCTGCCCTTTCTGCACACCTACTTTGCGCGCGGAACCGTCTTCGTGGACATGACACCGGACGGCATTGCCGCCGGGATCCGCCACATGATGGAAAACAGATCAGAATATGAACAGGAAATGGAGACGTTCGCGAAGGAACTCTGGTCCACCAACCGGGACCGGGTCCTGAACATCGTCTCATTGCTACGGAATGAGTCGGAGGAAAACCGTTGAAGATTTCGGTATTTGGCATGGGATACGTGGGATGCGTGGGCATGGGCTGCCTGGCAAAAATGGACCATCAGGTCGTCGGTGTAGATGTTTCTCAACTGAAAGTGGACCTGATCCGGAACGGAAAAGCCACCGTGGTGGAAAAAGACATTGATGAACTGATCGAAACCGGCGTTGCACAGGGCCGGATATCCGCCACTACAGATGCCCGCCAGGCTGTTCTCGATTCCGACATCTCGTTCATCTGCGTGGGCACCCCCAACCTGCCCACCGGTCACCTGGATATGACCGCCATCGAAGCGGTGGCAACCGAAATCGGGCGGACACTGGCCGAAAAGGACACCCATCACGTGGTGGTGATCCGGTCCACGGTCATGCCCGGCACCAACCGGAAACTGACCGGCATCATCGGGCACGCTGCCGGAAAACCGGCAGGGAACGGGTTCGGTGTGGTGTCCAATCCCGAATTCCTCCGGGAAGGCAGCGCAGTCGCAGACTTTTTCAACCCGCCTTACACCGTGATCGCATCTGACACCGATCAGTCGCTGGACATCATGAATCAGCTTTACGCGGGGTTGAATGCTGATGTCATCCGCACCGACATTGAAGTAGCCGAAACCATCAAGTTTCTCAACAATTCCTATCATGCGTTGAAGGTCGCGTTCGGCAACGAGGTGGGACGAATCTGCAAGGCCATGAATGTGGACAGTCGCCAACTCATGGATCTCTTCTGCAAAGACACCATTCTCAATATTTCCCCCTACTATTTCAAACCGGGGTTCGCGTACGGCGGTTCCTGCCTGCCCAAGGATTTGAAAGCATTGAACCTGATCGCCCATGACCGATACGTGGATGTACCCATCCTGACGGCCGTCTCCCCCAGCAATGAAGCTCATATCGGAATCGCCGAAAAGATGATCCTGGACAGGAATCCCAGGCGGATCGGGTTTGCCTCCATTTCATTCAAACCCGGCACCGACGACCTCCGGTTCAGCCCGGCGCTGGAACTGACGGAACGATTGATCGGCAGGGGAATGGAGCTGGCGGTCTATGACCGGAACCTGAACCTGTCCCGACTCATGGGCAAGAACAAGGACTTCCTGTTTGAAAAGCTGCCCCACATTGACCGGATCCTGGTGGACACCATGGACGAGCTGGTATCATTTGCCGACCTGATCGTGATCGCCAACAATGAATCCTACATCAGCGACTATTTCCGGGAACACCCGGTGCCCGAAGGGGTAAAGGTCCTGGACCTGGCCGGCACCCTGTATGGTCAGGGATTGTCCGGGGTTGAAGGAATCTGCTGGTAGGATACTTTCTCAGGGGGGTCTTCTCCCGGCATCAGCGACAGGGAAATCACGCATCCCAAAAAGAAAAAGAACAGTCGGGTGGATTCCAGGCCGAACGACGTCATCTGGAACAGAAAGATGAACAGGGCTGACAGGAGATAGGGAGCCCCGCTGCTGTTCAAGGCGCCGGCGGCAGCCTGCCGCACCCAGCGCAATCCGGCTCCGGCCAGTACCCCGCAGAATGCCAGGCCACCGAACAGACCATGTTCCAGGAAAATCTCCAGGAACAGGTTATGGGGATACAACAGGAAATGATAGGCACTGAAGCCGCCCAGACCGATCCCGGTAAAGAAACGTTCCGTCAACAGGTTCCAGGCCACCCGGTACATGACAAACCGGGTAGAAATGGAACTCCCCTTATGGCGTTTGAATATCAACAGGAAACGCTCAAAGAAGTCCGGATACATGGCATACGTCACCAGTGTCACCGTCACCAGCAGTACAGCCGCAAAGACAACCAGCAGACGCTTGTGCCGGAATACATACATCAGGTACAGGGACAGCACGAGCGGCGCGAACAACTGACCGCCCCGTGAGTTGGTTTTGAAAACCAGGATGAGGGCGCCCATCATGCCCACCAGGAAAAACAGTCGCCACAACAGACGGTCTTCCCGGACAAATCGGACCGCGCAAAACAGCATGACCACACCGGCGCCGGCCGCGATTGTCAGATAACTGCTGCCGGAAGCCTTCATCGATTGCAGGTCCGGAAATGCCAGGAACAGACCCACGCACACCACACTGCCCACAATGGCCATCCAACGACTGAGGGCATCGAAGTCTTCCCGGGCCAGGAGACGGGGAATGATGTAGAACGGCGCAGCCAGGAACAGGAACCGTGTCAGTTTGAACAGGGCATAGACCTTGGCCCCGTGGGGCGCGTGAAAATACTGCAGGCCCACAATCAGGATGAACAGGGCAAACAACACATCCAGGAGAATGGGACGGGGAATGGTCCATCGCTTGAACAGCACATACACCACCGCCACACCCAGGAACAATGCAAAGGAAATCACCGTCAAATCCAGGAAGTCGGGAATGATATTCAAGGGACTGGTCTTGATGGTGGACGCCAGCAGGGTCATCATCAGCAACAGGACACCGCCCTCCCGGATGCCGGTTTCGGCCAGCACCAGGATCAGTGCCAGCGCGATGGACAACACCAGTCCCATGGGATGCAACAGCGGCAACAGGAACAGGGGCACCAGCATCACGGGCAACAGGCGTTCATCAATAACCGATGATTTCAATGGCTTCAAGAGAAGTCCCTCCATGATCGCGATAAAAACTGAACGTCAATGCAACCGACCGGCATTCCGGCTTCAATGGAATGTGTTTATCCAGCAACCGGGGATGGCTGGACGGGAACTGCAACGTCACCCATCCGTCACGCACCGTCACCGGCCGGGGATGAATGGTTCCCAGGAACTGGCCCGACCCATCGAACTGGGACAGGTCCCAGTGGAGACGAAATGGTTCACGGGTCCGGTTGAACTTGACCCGGATCCCGATCGCGGGATGGTCTCCGGTTTCCATGTAGCCGGTCCCGGGCTTCCAGGGGATATCCCGGGCCAGGGCCACCTTGGTGTCGACATGCCCGGTAAACATTCGCAGTCCCTCCGCATCAAACCAGACACGCACAGGACGGTTCTCACCGGACTTGTCATATGCAACCACCGGGAGATATTCCGTTGACAGGTCCCAGGAGAACAGCGTCTCCGGCAAGCGGGGCGTGAATGACGGATCCGGATAATTCAACCGGTACAAATGAT
>CAZDKZ010000037.1:13298-22911 GCA_964506215.1 uncultured Holophagae bacterium | reverse complement strand
GGAATCGCGCCGCCGATGTTGGCCTATGCCGGCGGATTGATGGATGTGGTGGCGGAAATGTTCATCCTGGGCGGTATCCTGCACCTGGCGTTGTGGTTGTTGAGTGCGGGGCCGGGCGGATTCACCGTGACCTTCAATACACTGGCCTATACCCGAATCGTCGCGGTCTTTTCGCCGCTTCCGGTTGTGGGATGGTTCGTGTATGCCCTGTTGGCGTTTCTGTACCCGGTGGCCGCATTGGCACGCGCCCACAAGGTGCCGGCATGGCGGACGCTGCTGGCGGTAATGCTCCCCGGTCTGCTGCTGTGCCTGCTGGTGGCCATGATTCAGAATGCCCGGTAGGCTGCCGGAAATATTTTTTGTTTAACCTGCCCGTTTCACTCCCGTACAATACCATCAGGTTTCATTTATTCGGACCGGAAAGCGGTTTCTGTGTCCGGAAAACTTTATTATCTGGAGGAAGCATGAAGCGTTTATTGATGCTGGTACTGGTGGCGATGCTGGTGGCATGCCAGGGTACCGGTCCGGTTGAACCGGCGAAGGAAGCAGTGGAAACGGTCCAGGACCGGATGGCTGCAGGTCTGAAGCTGGCCGGTGAATCGGACAAACTGGTGATGGTGGACCTGTACACCGAGACGTGAGGCGGCTGCATCAAGTTAGACCAGGCGGTCTTCAAGGTTGCAGAAAAGATGGATGCGCTGAATGAAAAATTTGTCTTCATCAAGGTAAATGGTGCCAAGGATGAAGGCGTCAAGGAATTCCGGAAAACATACAAGGTGATCGGGTTCCCTACAGTACTGCTGTTGCAGGCAGATGGTACCGAAGTTGACCGGGTGGTCGGTTTCGGATTTGAACCGGGCGGCGAGGTCGAAGCCGGCGATGCGTTCATGAAAACAATGGACAGTTTTGCCGCTGGTGAAGGTACCTTGCTGGCGTTGACCGGTGAACTGGAAGCGGATCCGGATAACCTGGAACTGTTGGAAAAACTGGCCGAAAAGCGTCTGGGCCGGTACGAGTTCACCGATGCGGCGGTTCATTTCAAACGGATCCTGGAACTGGACCCGGAGAATACAACGGGTCTCAAGGATAAGGCACACTTCTATGTCGCCATGGCAGATGCCCGGGATGGCAATACTGATGCTCTCGCGGCTATTGTGGAATCGACGGAAAATCCGGAATATCTCATGATGGGAACCGGCATGCTGACCCGGGTGTACCGGCAAGCGAAAGCCTTTGACAAGATCATTCCCCTCTACGAGAAGATGCTTGCATCCAGTCCCGAAGACACCGGCCTGATGAACCAGTTTGCATGGATGGTTTACGAGGAAAAACTGGCCGACTATTACAATCGGGCAATCGAAGTGGCGGAAAAAGCTGTGGCATTGGCCCCGGAAGATGCCGCGGTGATGGACACCCTGGCATGGTTGTACGCCGTGGACGGTCAGCAGGAAAAAGCACTGGCGACCATGGAAAAGGCGGTTGCACTGGAGCCCAAGTTCCAGGAAGGCCTGAACAAGATGAAGGCCGGAGAAATCTAAGCGGATAGCTTGTTTGTGGTTATATATATTAAGGGGGGCCATGCCGGTCCCCTTTTTCTTTCGTTGATGTGATTTCTATCTGGTATTCGATGTTTGAGTGCCTGCTTCCCGGGGATGCCGTCAAAATGGTATGATGCTGGCGAACACGCCGGGAGGGTGCTACTTGAAAAAACACAACGGAAAATTCCAGACCGGTGGTGTACTGCTGATATCCACGGCTCACCTGGTGCACGATACCTTCTCTTCCTTCCTGGCACCGCTGTTGCCTCTTCTGATTGAAAAACTGGGAATCAGTTATGCCATGGCCGGCATGCTCACCGTGGTGCAGCGTGCGCCCACCATGTTGAACCCGCTGATGGGGTTGCTGGCGGACCGGATCCGTATGCGTTATCTGCTGATCGCGGCACCGGCGCTTACGGCAACCAGTATGTCCCTGATCGGCATGGCACCCGATTATGGCGTGCTGATATTGTTGCTGCTGGCCATGGGTGTGGGCACCATGTGTTTCCATGTACCGGGCCCTGTGCTGATTCGTGCAGTATCCGGCAAACGGGTGGGGCTGGGCATGAGTTTCTTCATGCTGGGTGGCGAATTGGCCAGAGCGATCGGACCGCTGGTTATTCTGGCTGCGGTTACCTGGTGGGGGCTGGAAGGGACCTGGCGGTTGATCCCGTTCGGATGGGGGGCATCCATCCTCCTGCTGATGCGATTTCGAAAGCTGACCATTCACATGGAACATGCCAATGGACGACCGTCTTCCGGTGTGGGACAGGCGTTGCGAAAACTGGCGCCCTTCCTGGTGATTCTGGCCGGATTTACCATCAGCCGGGCGTTCATGAAGTCCGCGCTTACCGTTTTCCTGCCCGCATACCTGGCCGGGAAGGGGCACAGTCTGTGGTTTGCCGGGATTTCCCTGTCAGCCCTGGAACTGACCGGTGCCATCGGCACGTTTTTCGGCGGTGGCCTGTCCGATCGGATCGGACGGCGGACAACGCTGCTGGCGGTCAGCATCATCTCGCCCATATTGGGTTGGGCATTCCTGTTGAGTGATGGGGGACTGGCAATCGGTGTGCTGCTGGTGCTGGGCTTTTTCCTGTTTGCGGGTGGTCCGGTGGTACTGGCCCTGGTTCAGGATGTGAAATGCGAGCGGCCGGCGTTTCTCAACGGCATTTACATGACCTTGAATTTTGTGGGGACCGCGTTGACTGCACTGGCGGTTGGATGGGGATCGGACAGGGTCGGCATGGATATGACCTTCCGGTGGGCCGTGACCGCTTCGTTGCTGGCGGTACCGTTCGTCTGGGGCCTGGCGGATCGTCACCTGCTGCATGAGCCGGACAGTGGAGAATAGAAACGGGCCCCGCCTTGACGGAGCCCGTTTGGTTCAGTTGGTTTTATACTGTTTCATCCCCAGCATTCCTCGTACATTGAGGATAATGGAAACCAGGGCAAGGGTGATCCCCAGGCCCATGCAGAACCCCTCCCAGAAATCCACACTGAGCGGAATTCCGGTGATGCCGGGATGGGTATGCAGCCAATAGTCCGTAACGAGTATAATCATGGCAAGGATCATGGTGATCTGCCCCACGCCGATCATTTTTCGATAATCTCCGCGAACCCAATCTTTCAGCAGCATGATTTCCTCCTTCAGTTGGTAAACCGGTAGTAGACGGCTGCCAGGATTTTGGCAATAGCCATGATTCCCAGGAAGACCAGCACGTCCCAGTGGATGATGTTATTGACGAAAATTTCATAATTGAGATAGGCACCCATGGCGAGGGCGGTAACGACAGTGGCAAAACGGGTGGCTTTCAACCGGTGGAGAATGAATCGTTCATCAAACAGGTTCTTCAGAAATGACATTTCAAGCCTCCTCTTCGAGCTGAAACAGGTGATCCGTTGAACAGTTGAAAAAAGCAGACAGCTTCAGGGCCAACGGCAGTGACGGGACATACTGACCCTTTTCAATGGAGATAATACTCTGACGGGAAACACCCACTGCGGCAGCCAGGTCTTCCTGGGTAATGCTGAGCTCCTTTCGAAATTGCCGGACATGGTTGATAATCTGGTCTTTCATGAACACCTCCAGGGGTGTAAAGCTCGCTTTACATAAACAGTATAAGCCGGGTTTTCAAAATGTCAAGGCAACTTTACAAAAAATATTTGATCATGTGCTATCCTGTACCACAAATCATGCAGTGTTCGTGGCTTTGCCGGGATGAACACCCGGCGGCGTCGGTCGTAGAATCAGGGTGACGGTTGCGAATTTTCCTGAATGGATATGAAACACGGGAGGCAGGGTGAGACAAGCGGTTCGGATTGGGTTGATCATGGCAATGGTACTGATGGTGACGGGCTTGCCGGCGCTGGCATTGGGCAGCGGCTACGGTGTGGGTGTGCCTGCTGAACCGACGTTTACGGTTTATGCGCTGCGGTTCGTGGGTATTGCGCTGGCACTTTTTCTCCTGTTCCTGGGCAGCCGGTTTCCATCGATGACTGCGGGTGTGTTCCTGTTAACGGTTCTCACGTTCATCAGTCTCCGTTTCCTGGGGCCTTTCACCTACCTCGGTGCCTGTGTGGCAGCTGTTGTTGCATTCGGCATGCTCTACGCGATCTATCGAACAGCGCCCCGACTGTTTCTGTTCTTTGCCTGCGCCTGGGTTCTGCCTGCCGGTTATCTGCTGGTTGTGCTGGATTCGGGGTCCTTTTCCGTTGATCAGCGAATTCTGCTGGCCCTGGCGGGCATGGGTGCTTTGCTGGGAGCGCTGTTTCCCCGCTTCAGTATTTCCCTTCTGTCGGTCGGCGTCGGAACGTTTCTCCTGATGGTTTTTCTGCCCGTGCGAATTGGAATGGTGCTGGCGGCCGGTCTGGCAGGGGCAGCCCTGTTGGTCCAGTGGATTGACTTCTTCGGTGTTCGCCAGGT
The DNA here is from genome assembly GCA_964506215.1 of uncultured Holophagae bacterium. Classification (GTDB taxonomy): domain Bacteria; phylum Acidobacteriota; class Holophagae; order Thermotomaculales; family Thermotomaculaceae; genus CAZDKZ01. The sequence continues at coordinate 18,450 of CAZDKZ010000037.1, read as the reverse complement.
TCATCGCACCTACACCGAGGCCCGTTCCGTCCGGATGGAGAACTGGCAGTCTGATGCCCGCATGGGTACGGTGACCGCCGGCCTGTTTCTGCTGGTATTGTTCCTGCTGGCAGCATTCACCGCACCTGTTGTTTCGTCGGATAATCCGGTGCACGCAAAACGGCTGGAAAGACTGCAATCGGCCGGGCTGGACTGGCCGGGGTTCCTGGTTTCACCGGCGGACAGCTTTTACCTGACCGGCCATGGGTGGCCTGTGGCATTGCTGGGTACCGGTAAACCCTCACTGGACCGGTTGAAGGTACTGGTGATGGGTCGTGATCCACGAAACCTGGTTCACGAGGCACGAACGGTGAAGGATGATACAGAACTGGAGATTATGAGCCGTGCGGCACAGATCACATCCCGTGCAATGGCGGCGGTAGCGGATGCGGTAAAGCCGGGCATTACAGAGAAAGAGCTGGCCGGAATCATTGAGCATGTGTTCAAGGAAGCCGGTGCAGACGGGTATGCGTTCAAGTCCATCGTGGGATCCGGTCCCAATGCCTGCAAACCCCATTACCAGGCCAACCGCTCCCGGTTGGAACAGGGATTTGTGGTAGTGGATATCGGTTGCCAGCTGGATGGGTATGCTTCAGATATGACCCGGACCTTTCCGGTTGACCGGAAATATTCCGAAACCGAGCTTGAACTGGCGAACCTGGTGCTGAAATCGAAGGAGACAGCTGTGGCGATGCTGAAACCGGGTGTCCGATACCGCGATGTGAACAAAGCGTCCCGGGCGGTGTTTGAGCAGGCTGGACTGGCGCAATTCTATACCCACGCGGTGGGTCATCACGTGGGACTGGATGTGCATGATCCGTACGCGGATATACTGGAAAAGGGAATGGTGGTGACCATTGAACCCGGTTTGTATATTCCGCGAGGCGCGCCGGTTGACCCGCGATACTGGGATCTGGGTATCCGAATTGAAGACACCTATGTGATCACGGAAACCGGAGCCAGAGCCATCACCGTGTATGACCAGATTCCCTACCTGGTGACGGAATCGGAACCGGAAGTGGAAGCTGTTGCCCCGGAGGAAAAGTTGGAAGGTATTGCTGATCCCGGTACGGGTGAAACAGAAACGGAGGAAACCCAGGTTGATCCGGATTGAGATCCCCGGTGACAGGACACTGCAACTGTCGCAGCTGGTTCTGGATTACAATGGCACGCTTGCCTGTGATGGTACATTGCTTCCCGGTGTGGCTGCGCGGCTTCAGGAACTGGCGGTTCATTTTCAGGTACTGGTGTTGACGGCGGACACGTTCGGTACGGTGGCGGAAAACCTGGCCGGACTGGATCTGCAGGTTCAGGTATTGCCGGGCGAAACCAACCAGATCATCGCAAAACGGGATGCGGTCATTTCACTGGGAGCGTCCGGAGTCGTGGCAATCGGCAATGGACGAAATGACAGCGGTATGCTCCAGGCTGCAGCATTGGGAATTGCCGTAATCCAGCAGGAGGGTGCGTCTCCCGTGACAGTAACAGCGGCGGACGTGATCACCACATCGATTACAGATGCGTTGGAGCTGTTGCTGTACCCGGACAGGCTTCGGGCAACGCTCAGGAGTTGAAATTGACAAAACGGAAGAAGAAACAGTCGGAACTGCGCGACGTGATTGACGGGTTGAAGGCGGACTTCAACCAGGTGAATCAGAGCATGTGGAAGTCCACCGTTGAGGATGTTCGCGACTTTTATCTGAGCCGGGAACAACGGAAGAAATTTGAGTCCAAGGGCAAAATCATGCGATGGTTCTACCTGGCCTGGTGTGTGTTCAAGGCCATGCTGGCCAAGCTGAGCCCGGGTCGTTCGGTTGCACTGTTTGTCGGACTGGTGCTGCTGTTTCGAATCGGTTTTTACAGTCCACGGGACGAGCTGTCCATACTGGGGGGGCTGATCATCCTGGTGGTATTGATGCTGGAGTTGAAGGACAAGCTGGTCGCAACGGACGAGCTGCGGGAAGGCCGTGCCATTCAGCATGCGCTGATGCCGGATCCGGAACCGGCCATTCCGGGGTATACGGTGATGATCACAACGGAACCGGCAAACGATGTGGGTGGTGATCTTGTCGATGTCCAGCCCCTGGGCAGTGGTCGGTATGGCCTGGCCCTGGGGGATCTTGCAGGGAAAGGTCTGGGCGCGGCATTGATGATGGCCCGGCTTCATTCGACCATCCGGGCGCTGGCCCCGGATCAACCCGAGCTTTCGGAACTCGCGGGTCGGATTAACCACATCCTCTGCCGTGACGGGGTGAAGACCCGGTTTGCCTCGCTGGTATACCTGGTTGTTGAAGAAGCATCCGGTACGGTCCGATATTTCAATGCGGGCCACATGCCGCCCGTGCTTGTGACAGCAAAAGGGGCTGTTGAACAGAAACGGGGCGGGATCGCCATGGGACTGAAAACAGGTGTCCGTTACCGGGAGAAAAATGTCAAGCTGGGGACAGGGGATGTTCTGATTGTCTATTCGGACGGGTTGACAGAGGCCCAGGACGGGGACGGTCGTTTCTTTGGCGAGGAGCGGGCAATGAATCTGTTTGCAGGACTTCACGGGTGTTCGGCGCGGGAAGCGATGGGGCGGATCCGCCGTGAGCTGGATGCGTTCCGTGGTGCCGCCCGACTGCCGGATGACCTGTCCCTGTTGATTGTTACAAGAACAGGCAAATAGCACAATCAATCCGGGAATGACTGTTCCCGGATGCGTTTCAGGTGAAGGAGAATGCTGATCAGACGACCGTCGTCCATAAGCATTCTTCTGAAGGCCGGTGTGTCCTCACGTTCTTTTGCGCACCATGTCAACATGCGGCGCACGTCATCCAGATCGGTCAATGATATTTCACAATCGCAATAAACCAGTTGCCCCACGGATTCGGGGTCTGCAAGCTCCACCTGCCAGAACGGGCGTTTGATGGTTGCAAAGAACGAATAGATGTAGTCTTCATAACAGTCTTCGGGCAACACATGGAGATCCTGGTAGTTGGGCGTGCCGTTTCCGTTTTCAAGCACAAAGGTCCTGCCCGCCACATCAAACAATGGCAGATATTGCAGTAGACGGTCCACTTCTGTTTTGATGACGGACGGATCATGTTGGTTCATCAGTTTACCCCGATACGTGTTGCACAGGTATGCATCCGAAATGTAACAATATCATTATATGCCAAAGAGTCGCGTTTAGAAGCACTTTGTGAAAATAAATCACGAAGTGTGTCAGGACGCATCAACAGGACCGTCTGTTTCCGGACCTGCAGTAGTGGGTGTCTGGAATAAGGATAGTTCTATAGATTCAACGTGTTGAGGCGATCGGGGTCGGTATCGGTATCCCCGTTTTCGTCGTCTTCGGTTGTGCCGTATTTTGCTTCAATCTGTTGGACAATTTCCAGATAATCCAGCGGCGCGGATACGATCTTCAAACCCAGGTGGGTGAGATTGTGTGTTCGGATGGTGACGTTTTCGGTCCACCGGACTTCGCAGGCAAGCGTGGCGCTGGTGCCATTGTACTGGAGCTGCAGTGATACAACCCGGGTCACAGGTTTTTCTTTGCACAGGAGAGCGAGACCCGTATTGCTCACGTTCGTTACAAAACCGGTCTGCCATACCTGGTCTGTACCAAACCGGACCTGGATGCGAATATGCGTACGGGGTTGGACACGTTTTTCAAAATACTTCATGTTTTGCTCCCTGCTGAACTGTCATTATTGAAGCATCCCGCCTGCTGGATGTCAATGGTGAGACGTGAACAGGGTGAACGGAAAAGAAGTGTTTGAAGAATAATCCGTGAAAAGGGAAAGTCTTCGTCCCATATTTTGAGGCAGACTAAAGCGGAATAAAGATGAAAAAAGAATGTAAGTATATCCAAATGCACTAATTTACAACTTGTGAAAATTGTAAAGAATTTATATGCTAAATATAATGTTAATACAGTATAAGTATTGACAAATATTCGCCATAAGGCAAAATGAAAGTAGGTTTATTCACAAAATCTCAGGCAGTGGCTTTTTTGTGTGCCTTGCCCAGGAGGAATCATGGCGATTTCCAGTGGAGGATCGGACACAGCTGTCCGTATCGGTGTCTTCATCTGCCATTGCGGGGGCAACATCAGTGACGTTGTGGACGTCGATGCTGTTGCCAGTAGCATTGGCCAATTGTCAGACGTGGTGGTATCCACCACCCACATGTTTACCTGTTCCGATCCGGGACAGGCATTAATCGAAGAAACAATCAAGAAGGACCAGCTGAACCGTGTGATTGTGGCGGCCTGTTCACCCACGCTTCACCTGGAGACGTTCCGCAGGACGTTGGACCGTGCGGGATTGAATCCGTTCCTGTTGGAGCACGTGAACATCCGTGAACAGGTGTCCTGGGTGGTGGAAAACCGCCAGGAAGCAACACGGAAGGCCATCCGGCTGGTACGGGCGGCTGTTGGCCGTATCCGTTTTCTGGAGCCATTGGACAAACGGAAAATTCCCATTGAACCGGCGGCACTTGTGATTGGCGGGGGAATTGCCGGACTGGTGGCCACACGGGATCTGGCTGAACGGGGTATGCGGGTGACCCTGGTGGAAAACAAGCCCTTCCTGGGTGGACGGACAGCACAGCTGGATACGCTGTTCCCGTCCGGTGAAAATGCCCGTGAACTGTTAACCGGTGTGATTCGGCAGGTGGTGAACCATCCCATGGTCACAATTTATACCAATGCATCGGTGGTGAAATCGGAAGGGATTGTGGGAAGTTTCAAATCCACGATTCGTGTGGAGCCAAGGGGTGTGAACGATTCCCTGACCTACGCCGGTAATGCCATGGCGGCCTGTCCGGAAGAGACCATTTCCGAATTCAACTATGGTCTGTCAAAACGGAAAGCCATCTACATGTCCTATCCGGGCTGCTGGCCGTCCATTCCGGCCATTGACTGGCGGACCTGCACCCGGTGTGGCAAATGCCTGGCGGCAGTGGGCGGCAAAGGGATTGACCTGGAACAAAAGCCACGGGAATTTGAACTGCAATCGGGCGTGATCATCATGGCCACGGGCTATGATCCGTTTGAGCCCCATTATGGGGAGTATGGCTACGGGGTATTCCCGGGAGTCATCACGTTGCAGCAATTGTCCCGGATGCT
>CAZDKZ010000037.1:0-13198 GCA_964506215.1 uncultured Holophagae bacterium | reverse complement strand
ACCGAGGCCTCGGACAACGGCGTGGTCTTCCTCCAGATGGACGGCCGGGAAATGCCGAAAATTGTCCACGACCCCAAGAGCCCGGAACGCCTCATGGTCCGGACGAAAGACAAACTGACCAACGACATGGAGCTGGATGTGCCGGTTGACATGGTGGTGCTGGCCACCGGTGTGGTTCCTCATGACATTGAAGAGCTGGTGGACATGTACAAGTGTGCCATCGGATATAACAGCTTCCTGCTGGAAGTTCATCCCAAGCTCCGTCCGGTGGAACTGGCGGTGTCCGGGGTCTTCCTGGCCGGTACCTGCCAGGGACCCATGGACGTAACCGAAGCCAGCGCAGCAGCAGCGGCGGCAGCATCCAAGGCCGCGGCATTGATTGCCCAGGGTACGGTGGAAATGGATCCGTTCATTGCGACAGTGGATGAGCAGAAGTGTACAGGATGCCAGACCTGCCTGACCATCTGTCCCTACGATGCCATCAGCCGGGATCCGGCCAGGGGGCTCGCATTCATCAACGAAGCATTGTGTACCGGTTGCGGTACCTGCGTGGCAACCTGTCCCAGCCATGCCATCAGCCAGTATGGTTTCTCGGATACGCAGATCCGGTCCGAACTGGAAATGCTCTTGCAAAATTCACGTGAATCCATGAATGGGAGGGTGTGATGAGTAACGGAAAAACCGATGGTGCGCGCTCGGAAAACTGGGAACCCAGGATTATCGGATTTCTCTGTTACTGGTGTTCCTATACCGGTGCTGACATGGCGGGAACATCCCGCATGAAGTATCCACCCAATGTGGACATTATCAAGGTGAACTGCTCGGGACGGATTGACCCGGAGCTGATCACCACCGCGTTTGCCAACGGGGCGGATGGCGTCCTGGTATGCGGTTGTCACATCGGGGACTGTCATTATATTACGGGGAATCATAAAACCATGGCACGGATGCCGCTTCTGGCGCGCATACTGGATGACATGGGCATTGAACCGGAGCGGTTCCGGCATGAGTGGGTCAGCGCGGCGGAAGGGGAGAAGTTCTCCACCGTTGTCCGCGAAGTGACCGAAGCTGTCCGGAAGCTGGGACCGTTGAACTGGCCTGAGCTGATGAAGGGCCGGGGCGTCGGCGTCGGACATGGCCAGCCGGCCTGGGGGGAATAATATGGGCAACAATGGAAAACTCAAAATTGGCATGTATTGGGCGGCCAGCTGCGGCGGTTGCGATGTGTCGCTACTGGAAATCGGCCCCCGCCTGTTGGACCTGATTCAACTGGCGGACGTGGTGTTCTGGCCCTGCGCTGCGGATTTCAAGTATCATCACGTTGCGGCGTATGATGACGGATATATTGATGTCTGTTTCTTCAATGGCGGTATCCGTTCCGATGAGCAGGAACAGATTGCGAAGTTGTTGCGGAAGAAAAGCAAGACACTGGTCTCATACGGTCAATGCGCGGTGGACGGCGGTATCCCGGCTTTGGCCAATCTGAAAACAAAAGACGGCATTATGGATGCCTCTTATCACAACAGTCCGTCCACCCCGAACAATGGGGGGACGGAACCCAAGACGGTGACATCTTCCCCGTATGGTGACCTGGTGATACCGGAACTGTATGAACAGGTGTTGCGGTTGAAAGATGTGGTCCAGGTGGACTATGAAATCCCCGGGTGTCCGCCCAGTGCGGACCGGGTATGGGAAGCCATCCTGGCGCTGGTGAACGGCGACATTCCGGCCACCAACGATGCGGTTAAAGTGGCCTGTTCAGACAAGTCGGTCTGCGAGGAATGCAAGCTGGAAAAACGGCTGGTCCGGATCAAACAGTTCAAGCGGCCACACGAAGTGGAACCGGAGCCGGACTGGTGCCTGCTGGAGCAGGGAATCATCTGCATGGGTCCCGCCACCAGAAGCGGATGCGAAGCCCGGTGCACCGATGCCGGCATGCCCTGCCGCGGCTGCTATGGTCCGTCCGGTGACGTGGAAGACCAGGGTACGGCCATGGTCAGTGCGGTTGCTTCGCTGCTGGATGTGGAAGACGAAGAAACGGCTCAGAAGCTGATTGCGGAGATTGTGGACCCGGCGGGCACGTTCTACCGGTTCAGTATGGGATCGAGCATGCTCAAGGGCAGGAAGTAGAGGTGATGATATGAGTCATAACATAAATACAAACGAGGGATACAAACGGATCAGTATTGACCCCATCACCCGGTTGGAAGGTCACGGCAAGATTGATATTTTCCTGGACAAGGAAGGCAGCGTTGCCGATGTGTTCTTCCAGGTGCCCGAACTTCGGGGTTTTGAAAAATTCTGTGAAGGGCGCCCGGTGGAAGAATTGCCCCGGATTACCACCCGGATCTGCGGCGTCTGTCCGGAAGCCCATATGATGGCTTCGGCAAAGGCCTGTGACGCTGTCTATGGACTGGACCTGCCGTTGACGGCAAAACTGTTGCGGGAACTCCAATACTATATGTTCTATGTCACCGACCATACCACCCATTTCTATGCACTGGGCGCACCGGACTTCGTGATGGGACCGGACGCGGATCCGGCGGTGAGAAACCTGATCGGTGTAATCGGGAAGGTGGGCGTAGATATCGGCAAAAAGGTCATTCAATGCCGTCAATGGGGGCATGAAGCGGCCGCGATTTTCGGCGGGAAGCCGGTGAATCCCATCAACGCGATTCCCGGCGGCATGAGCAAGCCCATTAACGCGGAAGAGCGGGACCGGCTGGAAGAGATCTGCAAATACATGGTGGATTTTTCCCAGTTTACCCTGCAATTGCTGCACGACGTGGTGCTGTCCAATGATGCTTACGTGGATCTGATTCTCAACGGTCCGTATCACCATCAGACCTATTCCATGGGCCTGGTGGATGGGAAGGGGCAGAGCAATTTCTACGACGGTAAGGTCCGCGTGGTGGACCCGGAAGGGGGCCTGTTCTGCGAGTATGAACCCCACGAATACCTGGACCATGTGTCCGAACACGTGGAGGAATGGAGTTATCTCAAGTTTCCATATCTCAAGAACGTGGGGTGGAACGGATTTACCGACGGCATGAAGTCCGGTGTATACCGGGCGACGCCCCAGTCCCGTCTGAACGTATCCGACGGCATGAACACCCCCAAGGCACAGGAAGCCTATGAGCAATACTTCGAGGTGCTGACCGGGGACCGGAGCGGGAAGAAACCGGTCCATCATACCCTGGCCATTCACTGGGCACGGGTGGTGGAAATGATTAACGCGGCGGAACGGTCACTGGAACTGATCCGTCACCCGGAAATTACCGATCCGCGGAAATACCGGATGGTATGCAATACGGTACCCACCGAAGGTGTCGGAATCGTGGAAGCACCCCGGGGAACGTTGACCCACCACTATGTTACAGATGAAAAAGGGATTGTTCAGAAGGCCAACCTGATTGTGGGCACGACGAACAACAACGCGCCCATCTGTATGTCGGTGAAGAAAGCTGCTCAGAACCTGATTCGCAAGGGCATTGAGGCTACCGAGCCGACATTGAACATGATTGAGATGGCGTTTCGGGCATATGATCCCTGCTACGGCTGTGCCACCCACAGTCTTCCCGGAAAGATGCCGCTGATTGTGCGGTTCCGGGAAGCAGACGGTACGGTCGTCCGGGAGGTCCGCCGTTGAGGCGGGCCGACAGGAGGTAGGATAATGGAAACATTGAAGAACCGATATGACAGCCTGGTCATCGGCGGCGGTATCGCGGGTATGCAGGCCGCCCTGGATATGGCTGAGCAGGGATATGAAGTGTTGCTGGTGGAGAAAGAGCCCTCCATCGGTGGTGTCATGGTGGGTCTCAACAAGGTGTTCCCGACCCTGGACTGTTCCAGCTGTATCTGTACACCGCGAATGGCGGAGTCGGCGCATCATGAAAACATCAAGATCCAGACCTGGTCCGAGGTGACCAGAGTAGCGCCCAACGGCAAGGCTTTCAAAGCGAAGATCCGGTTAAAGGCACGATACGTGGTGGAAGATGATTGCATTGGTTGCAGCAAGTGTGAGCTGGCCTGCCCGGTGGACGTCCCCCACGAGTTTGATTATGAACTGGGTGCGCGGCGGGCCATTTACATTCCCCATGGGAATGCCATTCCCCAGGTCGCCGTGCTGGACGTAGATCATTGCACGTTCTGCGGCAACTGCGCCAAAGTGTGTCCCACCAATTGCATCGATTATCTGCAGGAACCCCGGGACATTGAAATCGACGTGGGTTCAGTGATCGTGGCCAGCGGCCTGAACATCACCCCCATGGATGCCAAGGCGGAGTACGGCGGGGACAGGTTTATCAACGTGCTGAATCCCCTGGGCATGGAACGGATTCAGTCCTCCAACGGTCCATATGGCCGATTGCTGCGTCCCTCCGACGGGAAGATTCCCAAGAAGATTGCCTATGTGCAATGCGCGGGCAGTCGGGACAAGTCCATCGGTATTCCGTACTGTTCACGGGTCTGCTGCATGTATGCCCTGAAACAGGCATTGCTGATCAAGCATTATATTCACGGTGTGGATGTCACCCTCTACCACATGGATATCCGGGCATTCGGCAAGGGGTACGAGGAGTTCTACCGACGGGTGCTGGCCGAAGGGATCAACGTGGAGAAGGGCAAGGTTGCCAGAATTACCGAAACGGATGACAACGATCTGATTGTCCGGGTGGAAAAACTCCACGAGGGCGGACAGGTGGCCGAAGAACGGTTCGACCTGGTGGTCCTGTCCCAGGGCCTGGTTCCCGGATGGAGTGGAAAAAATGTGCTGGACATTGAACGGGCGGATGACGGATTCTTCCGTTCGGTATCCCCCAAAATTCAGCCCACACTGGCCACCCGTCCCGGCATCTTTATTGCCGGCGTGGCGGCCGGACCCAAGGACATTCCCGATGCCATCGTGGAAGCGGGTGCCGCCGCCATGGAAGCATCCATTTACCTGGAACGGACCGGTTACAGGAAACCGGCCGGCACCACGGCAGGAGGTGTTTCATGAACCAGGGACCGGGAAACACGCAGGCTGAACAAAAACCCGTTGCGGTCCTTAAGGAACGGATGGGCGGCCTGTCCGACAAGACCAAACAGTTTGTCAAGGAACAGAACCAGGTAAAGAAAGCCATCCGCGCCACCTTGAAAGCGGGACCGGCAACCGTTCCGGACATTGCCCGGAAAAACGGACTGGATACCGCCAAGGTGATGTGGCAGTTGATGGCCATGAAGCGGTACGGGGAGATCGTGGAAGGAGCTACCAAAGGCGACTACTACACCTACCGGCTGAAGGAGGTGACCTGATGGGCACCAGACTTGATCCACAGGCAACGGCCGAGCTGGCAAAACTCGGTGGTGATACATTTCAGAAGTGCTTCAATTGCGGTAACTGTACCGCGGTATGTGCCCTGTCCCGGGATGACGTGGTGTTTCCCAGGCAATCAATCCGCTACATGCAACTGGGTTTGACGGATGAACTGGTGAAGTCAACTGAACCCTGGCAGTGCTACTATTGCGGTTCCTGTTCCGAAACCTGTCCCCGGGAGGCCGAGCCCGGTGAACTGATGATGGCGGCCCGTCGCTGGTTGACCAGCAAGTATGACTGGACCGGGTTGAGTCGGAAGATGTATACCTCGGCACTGTGGGAAATGGGCCTCCTGTTTTTGACGGCACTGGTGGTACTGGCGCTGTTCGTGTTTCCGCGGAATTTCGGGTTCAACCTGCTGGCCCGGCATCCGGGTGCGATGGAGAATGTGCAGCTGCAGTTTTTCGCGCCCAAGGCAATTGTTCATGATGCAGATCTGATCCTGGCCGGTTTGCTGTTGTTTTTCCTGGTGACCAACGCGTTGCGCATGGCCTGGATGATCATGCGGGGAACAAAGGTCGGTTTCTGGACATATGTCAGCCAGTTCTACCAGTTTGTACTCCACGGTATCACCCAGAAGCGGTGGAATGAATGTGACAGTGATACCAAGAAAAAGCACTGGCTGCGCCATTGGTTCCTGGTGACCGGTTATGTGTCCATCTTTGCGCTGGTGGTATTGTTCCTGCCCTGGTTCCAGGTGGAAGATGCGTCCATCCACTGGACGTCATACGTAGGCTACTATTCCACCGGTATCCTGGTGCTGGCAACCATCTGGATCATCATTGACCGGATGCGGAAGAAAGACGAAATTCACCGGAACAGTCATCTCAGTGACTGGCTGTTCCCCATTCTGCTGTTCCTGACGGCGGCCACCGGTATCCTGGTCCATATTCTGCGGATCAACAATATGCCCATGGCCACTTACGTGACCTACATGGTGCACCTGATGATCGCGGTGCCCATGCTGGTGATCGAAGTGCCGTTCGGAAAGTGGCCCCACCTGCTGTATCGCCCGCTGGCAGTTTACCTGGACCGGGTGAAGCAGGCGGCAGCGAAACGGCAACCGGAAGGTGCAACGGTGGCGGATGCCGCCTGAACGAGAAACGGAGCCGGTCCGTACGGTCATTCTTGGATTGGGAAATCCGATTGTGTCGGACGACGCGGTCGGCTTACATGTGGTGGCAGCGGTTCGCCGGATGATCGGCGAGCCGCTGCCCGATCACCTGGCCATCCGGGAAAGCCAGCGGGGTGGATTTGAACTGGTGGAACTGCTGGCCGGGTTTGACCGGGCGATTCTCGTCGATGCACTGGAACTGCCCGATCCGGTCCCCGGTCGTGTGCAGCGGTTGACCATGGACGATGTTTCCGGAAGTGTCCGGCTGGTGGGAGTCCATGAAGTAACCGTGGGCCATGCGTTTGAACTGGGGGAAATTTCCGGGGTACCCATGCCGAAGGATGTGCTGATTTTTGCCATCGAAGGCAAAGATATGCGAACCATTGCCGAGCAACTGACACCGGATGTGGCCGCGGCCATTGAACCACTGGCAAAAGAAATTGTCGAACTGGTTACAGGATAGAATACCGCTGTAGCGGCCGGAATCCCATCAGTCGGGAATGGTAAATGTACCTTCCGCGTAGGTAACCGCTTTGCCTGCGATCTCCACACGGTTGCCTTTCAGTTCGCAATATACGGTACCGCCCCTGGCGGATACCTGTCGTGCGACCATGTGGTTCTTCCCCAGCCGTTCCGCCCAGTAGGGAATGAGGGTGCAGTGTGCGGAACCGGTAACCGGATCTTCCGGTATGCCTTCCCGGGGCGCAAAGAACCGGGATACAAAATCGATGTCCGGATCATCCGATTCGGCGGTGATGATAATCCCGGTAGCGTCCAGTTCTTCCAGCTTGGGCAGGTCCGGTCTGCAATTCAATACCTGGTCTGCTGAATCCAGTACCGCCATGTAATCTCGTGCCTTCCGGGTTGTCACCGGATCCAGTACCAATCCGTCTACCAGCGCCATGGGGGCCTTGAGTTTCCGGCCGGGCCGGGACGGAAAATCCATGGCCAGCCGGTCTTCCAGGTTGGTAACCACCAGTTCCCCACTGGCTGTTCTGAACTTCAACTGGGGCATCTGGTGATCCAGGTGATTCACCAGTACATGGGCGGTTGCCAGGGTGGCGTGTCCGCACAGGTCTACCTCGCTCCTGGGTGTGAACCAGCGCAGATGAAAACCGTCTGCCTCAGGGACGAAGAAGGCGGTTTCGGACAGGTTGTTCTCCATGGCAATGGCCTGCATGGTTTCGTCCGGCAGCCAGTGCTCCAGCGGACAGACAGCGGCCGGATTCCCCTGGAATACCTGATCCGCAAAGGCATCCACCTGGTAAAACTTCAACGATAACATGGTCATTCCCCTTCCTGCTGACGGATCATCTGTTGCCACCGTTTCAGCTCCCGGTTCAACTGGAACGCATGCATGTTGGTATATGCGTTCCGTGCTTTCCGTTGAAGTGCCAGGGCCAGTTCCGCGGCGTCAACTGCTTCCGGATATCGCTCCAGGGCGCCCAGGATACGGGCCTTGATTTCCATGGAGGGGAATGTTTCCTTGATGGCCAGTGACTGGTTGATCAGGTCAAGCGCCTCTTCCAGGCGGGTGTTATGTTCCAGGAAGGTTTCCGCGGTACCGGCAAGTTGTTCACTGGCATAATCGACAACATCACGGTTCTGCTCAGCCATCTTGTCAAATGTATTCACCCGGATCGTGAAGCCCACCGCCAGTTTTCCCCACCGCATCTCCAGTCGTCCGGATTCCATCTCCAGGTCGGTGAAGGAGTACAGCAGCCATTCCTGGTGAGGGGCCGTTTCCGGTTTCACCCGGATGGTCAGGATATTCTTGCTCTTGTCCAGGAAGAAGGTGCCCCATTGTTCGGCATTGGCATTGAAGATCAATTCCCAGGTGTTCTGCCCGGGCCGTACAAAAAAGCTGTATGTGCCGGCTGTCAACCGCCTGCCGTTGATCCAGACATCATCAGAGAACGAAATGGTGGTGGCCTCGTTGGCGCCGGCCCGCCAGATCTCATTGAACGGCACCAGTTCTCCCCACAATCTGCGACCCTTCACGGCCGGTCTGTGATAGGTGACGGTGATATCAGTGAGTCCGATGCGTTGCATGGTGACGGCGGCCGGACTGAGCATCGGTCGCTCGGCGTCATGTGCCAGGCACAGCAGGGTTGGCATCAGCAGGGCCAGGCACATCAGACGGATGGTCGTCATGGTGCTCCTCCAGGTTTGGATTTGTACGTTCTTACCGATTGTACTGGAAAATATCCGTTACGGAAACAGGCGAAAACGGGGCCCTTCCGGTTGGAAAGGCCCCTGTCTACGTCAGGATGTGGGCGTGTTTCCGGGTACGGACTTGTCCGTTTCCGGTTTCTTTTCCCACGGGAAATCAATGTTCTTCCAGTAACCGTCCAGCGAGAACTGTTTCCAGCTCCACGTTAGCCAGCGGATCAGCGAATGGGCCAGCCACAGCGACCAGGCCAGCATCAACAGCCGGTAGAACCAGATGGACACCGAGATGTATCCGCAGGATGGCAGTGCCCCATCCGCCAGGTCCCGATACCAGTTGAGGGAATAACCATTGGAACCGTTACCCACCACGTGCATGACCGGTGAACCCATGAGGCCCGCATGCACCACCTGGATGAAGATCACCAGTACCGAGAAGGTGATGAAGATCAGCACCAGTTGGACCATGTTGAATCGGAAGGGGGCCATTGTCCGGCAGGTGTCCGATCCGCGGAATGCCAGCAGGAACAGCCAGGCGGTCACGAAGATCGCGGACACCAGCGGTACCTGTGTCAGCCCGATGCCCAGCAGGATCCATTCGATCCGGCTCAGCGGGGACTGGGGGATGTTGCCCAGGATGAGGCCGAGCAGAATTACCAGGATCAGCAGCGACCAGAACCGGACCGCCGGTCCCATGTCCGGGCCGGATGCCCACAGCACCCAGCGGTTGACCGGTACATTGAGTGTGGTGGTAATGTTACTGGATGGTACGGGCAGGGTGATGGCTTCCGAGCCCGTCCAGAATCCGATTTCCTTCATATGCTTGAGATCAATCTTGAATACCTGCTGTCCCGGTTCCAGGGGCAGGTTCAGGGTGTCATCCTGTTGCTGGATGGGATAGTTGGTTTCCGCTTTGGTGATCCGTTCCACCTGGACATCTGCTGGCAGTTTTAGCTGGAATTCCTGGCCGATACTGCTGTTGAGCGTCAGGGATAACGATGTTTCCGCCAGCCGGGATCCGATCTTTCCTTCCAGTTTAACCTGGGACACGGTTACCGTGGGTCCTTCCACCGCTTCCGGCCGATGGACAGCCAGGGTTACCTGCTGGCCGGGCCAAGGTTTCCAGACAGGGTGGACATCATCCGATTCCTGTTCGTATCCCGGTTCCATACCGTCCACATCCACGTGCCACACCGGAGACATGACCAGATGCCACTGCTCCACCCATTCCATGGTTTCAGACGCCGTCAATTTTATATGGGACGTTATGGGCAGTTCACTTTCCCAGTTGTAGCTGTTCTGGTTGCTGCCCAGTCGAATTTCCAGCTTACCGTCCTTCACGTTATCGGTGGCGGTCAATACCCGCTCCCCGTCCAGCAGCGGCAGGGTCAGGGCAATGGCCCGTCCCGGTTCGGACAACCGGACCACCCGACTGCGCACCTGCCAGTTGAGGCCCAATTCCAGGGTCCGGTGCACAACCACCAACGGATCGGTGGCCACCCGGTCATACCGGTCCATGTCATTGGTTCCGGCCTTTACCGGCTGCTTCCGTGAGAAGAACAACTGGTTTTCCGGCACCCCGTGCTTACCAATACCGGTGACCTGCCAGCCGGGGGCACGGACGGCTACGTGGTGGGGTTTCAATTGATAGTCCCATTGCCAGTCTGAACCGGAAGGAATCCGTCCGGTCAGCGACACCGTGTGGGTGCCCGATGGCACCAGCACCCAGAGATAGCCGTTTCGCTTCAGCGTGATGGTACTGCGGCCATTCAGCTCCACATTCACCGGTGACCAGCCGGGCAGCTTGCCGGGCAGCGGCATCCCGACGGTTTCCATCGCATGGACCGTCAGGTCACAGGTGAGCCGGTCATCCCGGATGGTCAGGTCGGCATGCTGGATCTCCGCGCAATGGGGATAACAGTCCGCCGGTTCCAGCATCCGTTTTCTCAAGGTATCCAGCAGTTCCTGGTCCGGATACTGCTGGGCCATGGCCGGCATACCTGTCAGCAGGAACAGTAACAGGACGGGCACCGTCCAGCGGCGTGGTTTCAAGGTATCCGAACGAATGTCCAGGATAGTCATCACCATCCAGATCAGCAGGGCCAGGCCGATAATGGCCATCAGCCGATGGAGCAGCGGGGGAATCAATACCGGGCGAACCTGCTGGGTTGCAGCAACCGGACCGTTCCATTCGAGGCGTACCGATCGCCAGGACCATTCCGGTACACCGGGGCCGGTCTGGATCTTGGCATCCGGGGAGAAGGACAATTGCTGTTGCTGGGCAACGTTCTGGAAGCTTTCCATTTGCCGGGCCATCTTGCCCCTGGACTCATCCGCTTCGGCCAGGGCCATTTCCTCGGCTGCCATCATCGGGGCAGGCGCTGATTTGACAGCCATTCTCCTGGCGACACGACCGACCATGGTGGACCAGCTTCCCTGTTCCAGCTGGGGATACAGGATGCCCTGGATTTGACCATGGAAGAACGGGATCATGATCAGCACCAGGATCAGCACGGCGAGGTTGCGCCACCATTTCACAAGTGACCGGAGTTTGCCCTCGGGCACATAGCGGAGCAATGCCATGGGCATCAGCAAAAACAGCCAGCTGTACCGTGGGGCACCCGGTTCGTGATAGCTCATGGCAAAACCGATGAAAATAATGATGCCGGCCTTCAACCCGAACAGCCGATAGACAGCCAGTGAGAAAATCAACAGCAGGAACAGATCCAGAAGGGTCCAGGCGGTGAGCCAGTCACCGTGGACCTTGTCCGCCCCGAAGCAGGCAAACAGCCGCCAGCCCGGGGGCAGGTTGATGGAAGCAGACAGGTAATCCACGTCGGATGCCCAGCCCACCGCAGGTATGGTGGATCGGCCCTCAATGGTGCCGATGGCCTGCAGGGTCAGCTCCCGTTTCCGTATTTCTATGCCCACCGCATCGTTGGCCGGGTTTCGCGTGATCAACTGGCCTTCCGCGTCCACTTCCACCCGGCCCAGTTCCTGGCCTTCGGCAGCGTCCAGACGCCAGATCTGTTCCAGGTGGCCGTTCATGTCATCCTTGTAGGTATATCCAGTGCCGTTCTGCCGGAGCCATAATTCCCGGTTCAGACTCAAACGCTGGGGCGCGGTGATGGTGGAGCCCTGCATCCGGGTGACCAGTTTCACCGGCTGTTCCGGGTTCCACTGGTATACCGGGTATTGTTTCCAGGCATCCGGGACCGTGGTCTGGCTGGCATCCACCGGGGTGGCGCCGTCCAGGTCCAGCGTGCGGAATACCGGGTTGGCATGGTAGGCGATGTATTCGAACGGGGCGGGCAAAGTGGCGTTTGCAGGCAACTGCAGGGTTTCTTCGTCATGGGTGCGGAAATAGGTCAGGGTGACGGTCCATTTACCGGGGCGAACCTGGGCCCGCAGGGTCCCGTCCGGTTCCACCGCTACCGGGATGGGGCTGACCAATCTGCCCAGTTGCCAGCCGTCCAGGCCCACCGTGCCGATGGTTTCTTCCCGGCTCTTCCCGGATACCCGAAGCTCCACCTGGGTGGTGACCCACATGGGTATGCCGTCGGTGAGCAGGCGGTACACCTTGACGCCCAGCATGTCACGGGTGGCGGTTTCCTCCTGGCGTCGCTGGAGCCACAGGGCATTGCCGTCCCGGGAGGGGGCGTCGATGGATTTGCCGTTCACGGTGAGTCGGATAATACCGATCCATTCGGGGATCCGGATCTTCTGGGGCAACGTGTCCCAGTTGAATTGGCCGGAAATGGTATGGGTACCGGCTGCGAGTTTAATGGCGGGGACACCGTTGCGGGTGACCACCGGGACCGCGCGGTTGTTTACCGTCAGGGTCGCGGGCCACAGGGTGCTGTCACCGGGAAGGTCCAGCCAGTTTTCGTTAAACATCCGCACCGTCTGGGTGAACTGGCCGGCGGACTTACCCGCGTTCAAGGTCAACGTGCCGGGCCAGACACACAGGCGCTGGTTGGCAGCGTTGAAGGTGGTGGGGCAGGTGGCGTCGGGGTGGTCCCAGAGGGTCCAGTCGATCCATGGTTTGAGGGGCGCGGGGACGCGCTGGGCGGCGAATGCAGACACACAACCAAGCGCAATCAGGAAAATGAATGCCTTCTTCATGATGATGTCCTTTTGTGAGTAGTTTGCGTAGGTAAATGGTAGTACAGAGCAGCATCCCGGTCAACCGAATGGCCATGACAGGAAATCGCAAACCGGAACGACCCGCGGAGCATGCGCTCCGCTTCTGGTCAATGCCTGCCTGTCTCGTTCTGATGCAAGCATCAACAATCCAGCCAGGAATTGACCACCTGCTGACGCAGGGTCGAAACCAGCTTGCGATTTCAGCGTGACGATCCGTTGAACGTGTTTTGCTTGCGAACACACAAACATCGCCCCTCCCCCCTCTTTTTCCTGAAACGGCCGGGCATGACCTACTGACGGCTTACACGCCCTCCGCTTGTCGTCATGTACCGATGTACTATTCCTCCTGCGCTACGGGCGCAAGCACCGCCATTAGGCCGAACGCGGCCGTTTCCCGATCCCCAGGTTGGTGC
>CAZDKZ010000036.1:0-23043 GCA_964506215.1 uncultured Holophagae bacterium | reverse complement strand
TGGTGGTGACCCCGTTAATGTCGGTTTCGGATGCCAGCCGTCCATCGGGACCGAAAGTACGGGAGCGGGAAAAGACAGCCTTGGTGTTGCCGTCCATCATGGATTCGGTGACCACATGGTCATACACGTCGTACTGATAGGCATGGCTCGCGCCAGTGAGGGCATCAGTATCTGTCGACACGCGGGTACTGCCCGGTTCATAACTGATGGACCGGGTCAGGGTGTCCCCCACCGTGACGCTGATGGGTCTGCCCGCCGAATCCACGCTGGTGGTACGAACCACGCCATCGGGACCGGTCTCACTGATGATGTTGCCGAACACGTCATACTGGATACCGGTACGGGTGATGACATCTTCACTGTCGTTGCCGGGGTTCGTGGTTTCCGTCACCACGCGACCCAGCCCGTCCCGTTCCACGGTCACCTGGTAGCCGGTGTCCGCCAGTGTCTCGCCGGTGACCTGGCCCACGCCGTCCAATGCATACACAATGGTGCGCTGACCGACGCCGGGTTCCTCCTCGGTGCGACCATGGACAGCGCCCGTCACGTCCCTGGCATACTGGACGGACACGCCGGTGCCGTCCCCTTCCCGGACTGGCTGGCCCAGTTCGTCATAAGTGGCCGTGCGAAGGATAAAGGCACCCGCCTCTGTTTTCACCGGGTTGCCCCGGTTGTCATAGGTCAACGTGGTCACTTCGCCGTGCCGGTTGGCGATTTCGACGGGTTGGCCATATTCGTTGTGTTGTTGGACATGCTCTACCGTAACGCCGTTGATGGTTGTTCCGACATATTTCCATCCGTCGGAATATTCAGTCAATGTGACACCTTGAGGACCTTCGTACCGGTCGACTTTCCCCTTGTCAGTGTAGCGCCAGCTTTCCTGGATGGTTTCATTGCTGCGCATGGTGGTCCGGTTTTCCAGGCGACCGTTGTCGCCAAACGTGCGGCTGATCAACGTCCCGTCCGGCAGGGAGATGTTCCGCCAGGCCATCACACCATTGTCCAGATCGCTGTAGAAAACCGCCCCCAGTGGGGAGTGAACGGAAACGGGCATGTCTTTGTCCGTCAACTGCCAGATGGTGGTTGCCGTACTCTCCCCATTCACAGTGACTGTGGTCGCACGGTTTGTTTCCGTGGCCGGGTCAATGGTCATAATCACGGATTCCGGCAACTGGACTTCAGCAAGGGGCTCCGCAACGATCAGGTGTTGACCATCGGCACCGATTTCGTCACCTTCAATCGGATCATAAACGTATGTCCTGGTGTGTTCATTGCCGTCGGTTACTGTCTTCAGGTTGTGGGGAAGTCGGTCAGCTTCTGAATAGTAGGTGTAGCTTTCCACGTATTCCTTGTTCACGCCACCTTTTGGCTTCCCGGAAACGATACTGTTCAGCAGGTCACCGGTACCACTCTGGTAGTTGTATCTCCGGGTGAATACGGCCCCGGTGTCCAGTTTCAATGCCGAGACACGCCGGGCACCACCACGGGACTGGTATTCCAGGTAAACGGTACGGCCGGTTGTGTCCTTGATGGATACCAGACAACCGGTGTCGGGATCATAGTTGAAGGTAATTTTCTGACCGCCATGCCCTTCAATTTCCTTCAGGTTGGGAACGGCATTGGTTACCCTCCCATTGTACGGGTCGATAAACCACGACATCCCGGTATCACTGGTATCACCAACGTGGATCATCTCGAGTCGCTGGAACCGGTAACGGATACCGTCTCGATTGACATAGGTGTAGATACCATTCTCACCCTCAATGTGACCGAAATAGCCCGGATCGGGTTCATAGATGGCATCATTCCGGGTGAAGGTAATGGCCGAGAAATCCGCAGTGTTCAACACCAAATGATCCTCATCCACACGTGCCAGAGACATGAACGGGGACAATTCCCAGCCCGGACCCGATGGACCGTTCCCCTCATGACCGCGGTTGCAGTAAGTACGGGTAATGACCAGCGGCAGTTCCGGTGCCGGCAATGCCAGGTCGGTCCTTGTAGTGACCAGTTCACCGGTGCCGGTATGAATTTCGCCGGCAATCACATGACCGGGCTTTTTGACTGCAACCATCGGCTTCAAGGTGATTTCTCCAGTCTTCTGGTAACGGAGTTCCTGATTTTCAGTGACTGCGTCAAGGGTGTATCGATATGTTCTTACCTGGTCTGTAAGTTTCCCCTCGAATGCACCGTTCAGTTGTTTGAGCCCGCCCATCAGTTCGGAAAATGTAAACGAATACGTTACTGGCACGTTGGGCATAACCTGACAATCCGAGAACAGAACACGACTGCCCCCCAATGGATTGCCGTTCCCATCAATCTGCTGAACGCTGAGTGTTGTTTTGCCCTTTTCAAAAAGGCTGTATTCCAGTTCCAGTTCCCGGTCTATTGGAATGGGAACGGAATTGTCATTCCGCATGAAAACAATCGGGGTAATATCGGGCAGGACGGTTTCCCGTTCCACCAATTCTTGATACTGGCTTGCCAGCACACCCCGGAAACCGAAATAATCGAATGGATCGGGATTGAAGTCCAAGGTTGCAGGCCCGTCCGAACGGGAACCGAATGCGATTCCATCATACGAGCCTCTTGCAAGGAAACCTGGGTTTCCGTCCAGTCCGGCAGTGTAGAACAGGGTAGGATGGACTGGATCCGAGACATCATAAAAACGGGTTGTATAGCCGGCAAATGTTGCCCCCATGATGGAACGGACCGGATCCAGAAATACATAGCCGATCCGGTCATCATTTTCAAATTCCTGAACCGACAATATCTTGTATGCTCCTGATTCAGGGTGCGATACATCCAGCAGATACAGGCGGTTGGGACCTGTACCCATGTCGTTGGCTCGTAACACACCCAGATGGATGGTTTTCGGTACCGGCGTCCCCGTTTCATAATCCACGAAAGAAAAGCCTTCCCGTACTTCCACCATGTATGGCGCTTTTCCACTCAGTTGCTGACGTAGAAGGACACGGGGGTCAATGTCAATGATATCCAACGTGTTTGCCGCCACGTCTTCAGGCAAGGTACCCGGCGCTGTGAGGTCGATTCCCAGGACCTCCTGGAAACGGGACCCGTCCCCAACAACTGCCCACAAGGCAGTCTCTTCTCCGGTGATATTGACCATGTCCAAGTCCCAGCAGAATCCCGGTGTTTTGGCAAAGTCGATCAATCCGTACGCAATGCCCGAACCGTGATCAATGATTGTCCAGTGGAGCGGTGTCATCTCCGAATCCTGATAGGCCTGGCGCATGGCTTCCACGCTGTATATCCGGATGCCGGTTCCAGGACAGTATTCCTGCCCGGAAACGGTATCGGTCAGAATGCTTCCGTTGGCCACTCCGGCGAACAGACGGTCACCCTTGAATTCCAATGAATAGGAAGGTACGTCTCCCCGGCTTCTGGATCGGGACAGACAATGGGTCGTTACACCAACCAATTCGGATTCCCAACTGATACCGGCCCGAAAAACCTCATAAAGTGAAATGATGCTATTGTAGTCTCCTGAAGCTTTCCGCATTACAGCCACGAGGTATCCATTACGGGAGCTGCCATTTTCCAGGGTCCGAGAAAAATGACGAACTGCAAGGGCACGTGGCTGACCGTTTAATTCAAGGCGCAACAGGGGCTTGTCCATTTCCCCAGGTTCGGTCAAGTCAAACAACTGAAGGGAGCTGTCATCATCCCGGGTATTACCGATCGACGTCACAACAGCGCAGAATGCGAGCTGATCCAGAAAACAGATGTCCGCGATGGTACCGCCATCGGCGCCCAGCTCTCCCTCTACCGGTGATGTTGTACGAAAGTGAATTACGGCCGGTGTACCGGGCAACCCGTCAAGTCCGTTAAGCAAACCTGAGACGGCGTCCTGATCCAGGAGTTCACCGTCCAAATCATGAACTCCTGAAATACAAACAGCATAGTCCTGATCAAAAAGCAGCGCCTGTGCCGGTTTCACATGATACGAAACCGCATAACCGTCCTCCGCCATCAGTGGCAGAACGTCAAGTCCCATTTCTACTGGTACCAATGTGCCATTATGGTCCTCACAAACGGCAACCGCCCCGTTCATTTCCGCAACAGTAACAGGTTCATTGAACAATAGATCAAACTCAACGGTGACAGGTACTGACGTATCTCCGTCCCCTGGTCGGCATGAGCCGGGGATCAACTTCGGACATCCCTGTATACTTTCACTTCCCGTGATACCAAACCAGGTATCCCGCCAGATACGCGCGGTATTGCCGGTTGCATCTGAAACTGATATCTCAACGGTAACACCCGTTCCACCGGCTTTGTAAACCGACTTGGTCGTGGAAGCTGGTCCATCATCACTGGAAATCACCGCCACAAAGCCCCGTTCACTGCGGGAAACAGAAATGCTCTCTCCGTTGCAATACACACTCACCAGGGGACTTGGATCCTGGTCATCCACGATGTTTTCAATATGAACCTTCAATAGTGCACCATCCGGAACAATCCCGGTGGACTCAAACGCCTGCTGGATCTCAGGAGCCACCGTACCATCACTGTCCAGAGCCTCCCATCTCGTTGTAAATTCAGGGGCCGAAACATCGGTCGAGGAGACAGGAGCAGGAGGCCATGGTTCAAGCCAGACCCAGAATGCAGACACGGTCAGAACCTTTCGCTTGGTACTCGACGTGTCGTCTGTTGTCTTTATACCGATTCCGCTTAGTTGCTTCGCCATGTTCATTCCCAGGATGGCAGCCGGGTCCAACTCACCGGGATGCACGAAACAGAAGGAGCCGAAGGATGCCGGAACCATGGTGTTTCCCACACCGCTTGCGTCATCCACCAGGATAAACGCCGAAACCGGAGTGTCATCCAGGTCGTGAAGGGCACCTGTGATTTCCCGCGCAACCGACAGCCGGTCAATCCCACCGATAAACGAAATTCCGGTGTCAAATTCCGTCATCCCGTCAAAGCAATCACCGGCCCGGAGGGAGTCAATTTGTGCCATCAGGTACGTGTCCGGAATCTTTGCCTTCATATTCGGAGAAGACGACGTCGAAGCGTTATTTGTCATGTGATAAGCATCTCCCCGAACCAGGCGGATATCGCGATGGGATATCAACATTTCCCCGGTGGTGCTATTGTAAACCGGCATTCCCGTCGCCGGGTCCACCGCCGGTAGTATGACATTTTCACGAAAATCCACCAGTCGGTATGCATCACCTGTTCCATCATCGGTCACCGGAACCCGAAGGGTCATCGGCAGACGGAGCTCAACGGACCGGTTGGCTTGAATACGGAAGGACGTGAGACATGTGGCTGTCTCATCTGAAGAAAGAGGAAATTGCTGCTGAATTGTATTGTGTGTACTGTCGTCATTCTGGGAAAGGTCCAATTCAACCGCCCGATCCAGGGCACCACTGGGGATCGCCAGTTGAATGCCACCATCTCCTGTAATCGTTCCACCCTGCGTATCCACGTAGAAACGGGCAGGGTCGCCTGAACCGGAAATTAACCGGCAACGGGTAATGACAAATGACCGTATACTGGCGTCAGGAAGCGTTATATTGACTCGGATCCGGTCACCCGGATAACCGTCAAATTCATGGTCCAGCGGTTCATTTTCGGATATCGTATCCGAGAACCAGGCCAGTGTACTTTCATTTTCCACTTCTACGACTGTTCCTTCGGACAGAACACCAGTCGCGGCAGAAATTCGAAGTCTTCCCGCCCCGGAACTGTCTCTCGCCATTTCTTCCAGGATTATGTCTCCGACGTCAAAGGCACGTGAACTTCCCATGGGTAGTCTGTATTCAAACTGAAGATCCTGTGCCAACGAGCCACCGAACCGGTCAAGTATTCCTGATTTGCCACCGGTGACGGTTAGTGTCACCGTACCGCCTTCAGGCAATTCATTCAGCACTCGTACTGTGATGGTTTGTCCATTTACCCCGATCGCCAGTGCGAACCCGGAAAGAGAAATCAACGAATCCAGGTTTTGGCCAGCATCGAGAGGCGAATTAAACATCAAATCAAAAATCGGTAGACGGCTGGACAATAACCCCGGTTCCGGTGTCAACTGGATCAAGTACAGTCCTTCGACTGCCAGTTCTATGTCCTGTTGAATGTTGCCATCAGAGGGAATCGTTATATCAGCCACGCCTTGGGCGTTAGTCTCCATATGCCTTGCGTTTAAACGAATCTGCACTCCGGTTTCCGCGATCAGTTGATAATTCCCTTCTGTATTTGAAATCGTCGCAAAAATACTGTCTTCAATTGAGATAACTGTACCGGACAATGGACTACCATCCAGCAGCGCGGTTCCGTATGCTTCACCTACCATGTATGGCACATGAACGAATACATATGACCCGGACCGATCGACTCCGGAATCATTGAGATTGTCAACCGTTGTCAGTCTGACAATACCGGTTTGACCGTCGGTCACAAACTCAGCACGACAGACTGGCTCCAATTTACCTGACATGGATTCGGAAACTCTACATAACAGAAATGTGCCCTGCGATGAGATGTTTGGTGACCATGCCGTCGACACCACTGGCGCCATGGTGAATTCGGTTTCTTCCAGGATGATTTCAAATGGATCGTCCATCTCTATTTCAAGAGCGACGGGCAAGGCGACGGGTGATTCACGAAGCTCCAGATAGCCCGGACCGCTCACGCCGCCTGTCGGCACATTCACCTGAATCCCGTTCGCGGTGCCAACGGTCCAGCTATAATCCGGCGAAATGACTCGGCCCGTCCCGGTGGAAATCCGAGGGAAGAATGTGAGGGTAACAAGACCTTCAGAAACCGTTTCAGGAGACGTTTCTGCCGTGGGGACCACGGGAAAAGATGCACACAGGATCGGTCTTAAATCAGCATTCCCCGGCCACGCGTAAAGAATGAAATCCTGGTTCATTTCTCTGGAATGTTGAATACCGGAGCCGATGTAATCGAACCATTCGGATGAACGGACACGAACCGGTAGCCCGCTCGGTGTCTTATGGTCGGTATTTTCCAGTTGCAGGTGGGCCGTAGCCCGTATATCGACACTCACGGCAATTGCTGCAGGGTCCGTCCAGGAGCTGGCAACCGAAGCTGAGGGCCAGTGCCCATCGACTGTCCCAATAATTCGAGCTCCTGTTACTGGATTAGTTTGATCAATGTTCCGGTCCCTGACAACCCATGCATACTGCCCCGAACCGGACACTTCCGACTGCAGCGTGTTCGCATGAAGCACAGACTGACCAGCGACCCTCCATTCGTTCAAATCCCAGTCAAATACCACCAGACAGATACAGTCATCCGGCTCCAGCAACGTCACATGTTCAACTGTCACATCGGCGGGGGAAGAGAGTACATGCTCATAGCTGTCGTTGAACTGTAAGTCGAATACCCGGACAGGTGACCACCCGGCAGGCAAAGGGTATATCAGACCCTGGGGAGAAATTCCTGTCAATCGCACGGCTGTTTCAGATGCAACTGCACCAGATGGAATGGACATGTTCATGTCATCCAGGGTAATCACGCCCCCGGAATCCGGTGATACTGACACTGTTTCAGGGTTAACCGGGGTCAAACGTGCGTCCAGAAGCCGGTTGTCTTCCACAAGAAGCCCTACGATTCGTCGGACCTCAGTGTAGTCAGATGCTGAGATGGACAGTAGCGCACCACCGACACTGTCTGAGAACACACCGATCCGGCCTGTACGCTCATTTTTTATGGCTGCATTTTTGCTGAAGTCTGCAGACTGAACATTATACGCTTCAATGATTTCCGTAATTGGATGCCCTGTTGTGTCATCCAACACGTTTATATAGCAATAGGCCCTGTCGTATACAGGGACAGTGAGCGTTCTTTCTGTACGATTACCGGCCCGGTCCCGTGCAACGGCACGCAATTCTACATGGTCCTGTGGTTCGTCCGGCTCCACCTGGATCTCCACCTCAGCATGGCTATCATTTCCGTTCACATATTCTGATCCATTCAGCCATATCGTCAGATTGATCAGGTCTGAATTGTCTGTAACGTCCACTGATAT
Organism: uncultured Holophagae bacterium; assembly: GCA_964506215.1. Classification (GTDB taxonomy): domain Bacteria; phylum Acidobacteriota; class Holophagae; order Thermotomaculales; family Thermotomaculaceae; genus CAZDKZ01. Next base: position 15,023 of record CAZDKZ010000036.1, on the reverse strand, counting down.
CTGCGCCGTACTTCCACGGAATAACCAGTCCGGGCCTGTAAATTCAACCCGTGGCATTTCGGTATCCAAGTTGAGATGGAGAACGCCCTGCTGGCGGTTGCTGAATCTGTCTTCCGCCTCCCACAGAATTTCGTTGCTACCCTCATTCAATTGAAGTCCCGTGAACTGGAACTGACCGGAAGATGTCGAAACAGTGTCCCCATTAATGGAAAGCACGGGATTGGGGTCAGTGTTGTCAACAAGCTGACCGTTCAACGACAAACGGCTCTCATGGAACCATTCCTGGTCCATTACATTGGCGAAGAAAACATCGGGGGGTGTCCGGTCAAGAATAACCATGATCGTGTCGGAGACAACAACCGCATCCCGTGAAGCTTCAACCCGGATGAGGTTTTCGCCATCCTGCAGCGTTACCGTTCCTGAAAACGTTTGTGCATCTACATGTGCCTGCGCATTATTGATTGTTACGATGGCATCTGAATGACTCACTGTTCCGGTTACGGTCAGGAGTTGTTCCGCAGTGCCGGTTCCACTTTCCGGTTGCAGAATGTCAATATTGAGAGGACCCGTGTCTGTCACCCGCGTGATCACAACGTTTTGACAAGTGTCCTGCCAAACAGAATTCGCGCAAACCCACAGCACATTCTGTCCCGGCTCTAACGGAACCTGGCTACAGCTGAAATTATTGCCACTTACCGTGGCAGGTTGTCCGTTCACCATCACCCGACAATCTGCCACCGAAACAGTCCCGGATACTGTGGTGAATTCCTGACTGGTTTCCGTGCCGTTGGCCGGACTTTCAACCACCATTGACAGTACATTTTCACGAAAAACAGAAATCTCCATTTCGGCTGTCTGCATCTCATCTGTTGCGGTAACCATGATCCGATTTTCCCCGGAATGCAGGTCAACATTTGACAGGAAAAAATTGCCAGACCGGACAATGTCCCCACCCGTTACAGCAACGACAGCCTGTTCACGGTTCACCTGGCCGGTCACAAGGGCTGTTTCCTCTGCGGCCCAAGTGCCATCCGGAGGAGTCAGGATACGGATACGAAGCGTTTCCGGATCCGGTTGCCAGACCGTATCACACAAATAAAACTCGTCCACTATTTCCAACAAATCGGCTCCGGATTCCCGACCCAGGACATAGACTTTGTTTTCCGACGTGGAGGAAACATAGAGCAAGTCCTCGGCTGCGCAAATTCCCCGGGCATTCGGGATCGGAACAACTTGCGTTTCCGGCAATGGAACTTCTTCATCAAGTTCACTATCTGTAACAAATATTAATTCACTGCTGGTACTGGTATTTACCAGCACGACAAGTCCATCGTCCTGATGGGCCATGTCCACCACATTTTCAACGTTCTCAAGCGGAACGCGGTGAAGCTTTCCTGTTTTGACATTCAGCTTGCAGATGTCATCTTCCATGACAAACCAGGTCTGATTTTTATTGCCGTTGCAGGAAGCACGTATTCCCCAATTGACCAGAGCCTGTTCTTTCAGTTCATGTTCCGGTTGATTTGGAAAGGTCTCACTGATAGCGACGTTCGTTTTCCACACTTCCTGTGCGGCTTCAATCAGCATGCGCCCCCGCGAGTCCAGCGGAATGTCCGTAACCCGTCTCGATATTTCACCTGTCAACCGCACATGCGTAGCTCCGGGGATCAGTTCTGCACGTTCAAACCTTGCATGCACAACCCGAAGAATACCCTCTTTCTCCAACAAAGTCAGACCCTTCACCATCCCCAAGTCGGTAACCCAGTCAGATCCTGTTGTATTCCCTGCCGGTGCCTTCACACTTTCCGGCGGGGGCATCACAACAATTCCATCCTGGTAACCAACATAAAGACAGTTTCCCTTGAAATCTACCGCTGCTGACAATGGCCTGAACACTGAGGACACTGAGTCTTCCTGCAAACTGGGATAACTGAACCAATTGGTTGTTCCCATTCCCCTGTGAACCGAAATAACGGCTCCGGCATCTGTGCCCATCCATGGATGCTCAGCAAAAACATACATGCGGTGGCGTGAGGCGGACAACAGTACTCCAGGCCTGATGGGACACGGTTCAGTCGCATGTACGCATATGCCAATCAAAAGAAACAGCAACATGAAAGCCCTTTTAAACCATGACTCACGGACGTTTTTTATTGATTCTGTATGCATTGTGCGTCTCCTATTTACCAAGCGGCGCCGGCTGTTCATAGAGGACGCCCGTTATGTTGAATTCGATTTCATCGGTGGTTGCGTATTTTCCAGAGTAGTTTCCATAGAGAAAGGCATCCGCTGCAGAAATGACTAACGGCGGTGTCCCGTCCGCATTGATATTGTTCAAGTCCGACCCCGGCATCAGCAGAAGTCTTTCCGTAACGCTGATCGATACTGTACCGCTACATTCCACAACGGCACCCGTTCCAACAATTAAGTTATTGAAAGAATATGTGCCATCAATCAGCAGTGTGCCGGAGGTAACAAATATGTTCTGGCCCTCATAGGCATCCAGGTTTCCTGTAAGTTCATCCGCTGTCAGGAATTGATAGCCACTTAAATCCGGTATCGTGATGAAGCATTCCGTGGATTCCCACTCGCTTGCACCCATTATCTTGAATTTAAGACGAATTCCCTGGGTTGCGGCATATCGGTTCGGGTCCGCCAGTTCCCCGTATCCCATGTCTCCGGACAACTGCTCTTTTGATTTACCCTTTTTGTAATTCGTTACCGCACCGTCAAGGTCTTCTGCCTGATAAAGAGCTGGACCGTATGTAAACATATCTGGTGGATTGCCGCTCTCATCCTGCAGTTGAACGGGTAGCAGCAGGCCCGGCATTACCACCGGCAAGCCTTGAACAGAACGAGACGTGGCCAATTCTACCCGTGGGACCGGAAGCGTGCCGGTTTCAGAAACCGCACAATCAAAAAGATTTATTGATGCTTCGATGTTCGTTTCCAGCAGCATGGCGTCCATTCCACGAATATGCAGTGTTTCAGGAGAGAACCACTCCCCGCCTTCTCCAGGAGGAATTACCAGCGTGCCCGTATATTTCCGATAACCCGTGCGATCTCCATATCTGAAGGCCGGGTCTTCACCCTCGTCAACAAGCTCAATGGCAATCTCATCGTTGCTTCCGATCCATGCGGATACGGACAGCGGTGGTTGGTTTGTCCTTCCATAAGCAACAACCGGCATCGTTTCCTGTGTATCGAACGGACTACCGGCCATTGGAGAGTAGAGATACAGGTCCGGCGTTTCATCCAATGCCATCGTGATTGTACCCAGGTCGACATCGGATGATGGCAATTCCGCAATCGCACCGGCTGCCGTTTCTTTCCGGGTTTCATCCAGATAGGAGCCGCGCCAGCTCATGTTATTAATGACGGGATTGATTATGGAAATTGATGTCGGTACCATCCGCTGCATATCTTCATCCCAATCCCAGTTCGCCCGCTCCCGCCAGAGTTCCTTGAGCAGGAACACGCCGGGATATGAAAAGCTACCATCTGCACTGGTCACGCTGTAGAAGAGGTCCGACGTATAAACCGGGCCCCACTCACCAAAAAGGTTCAAGGAAAGTTCGACTTCCGCACCCTGAGCCGGCGTGCCGTCTGCATGGTTCAACTGACCGGTCAGTGAAGCGCGGGGAAACACAACTGGAATCGTCACCGGATCAGTCTGTGCCATTTGCCCAAATTCATTGACCACCATTACGGTCAATTGGATCTCACCGGGCTCTGTCGGAGGGCCGACATAATTCCATTCGTCCGGCGAAGTGATCGTTATGAGATACCGCGGAACCTGGTCATCTTCGTACAGACTCTGATCCATACCCCACTCAAACAAGCCTGTTACGACCCATTCATAGCGCTCAAGATTCCAATCCGTTTCCACATTCAAAAGGAACGGTTTTTCATTGCCCGGGGAAATGTAAAAAGGAATCTGATCATTGTATGTCAGTGAAACAGACGGCGGAGCGGGTGGGCTGAGAACCACAGTTTCATTTACATCCGCATCCGGCATACCATCATGACGGGACCGGAATACTTCCAGTTCCGAACCGTCATTGAACACGATCCGCAGCCCATAGCTGCTACCGATCTCACAAACAGTAGAACGGTTGAACAGGTTTGCCACAACAAAGTGGCCATCTTCGTCAACTGTTGCCCCCAGCATGCTGGTAAAGGGACCCTCAGACTGGCACTCCCAAAAGGCCAGCACATCGGCCCCGGTCGCTGGTGTAATGCCATTCGAACGGTACACCGTCCCCGTATAATCAAGGTATGGATCTTCAACTTGAACTTCAAGGAGAGTTGAATTTGTTTCCTGACCGGCAGAGTCTACCGCAAATGCGGCAATCTCAAGGGTGCCGGGAGCCGTATCCCAAGGCACACTGATCCACGTTGAATCGTTATGGGAAACGGGCGCTGCGCTGATGGGCTCATTCCACCCTTCACTCATAGCGCCGCTCAATCGATAACCCCAATTGACCAGACCGATGTCGTCTTCTATTGCCACGGTCAATTGCAGTGATTGTCCACAAATGACGGATTCCGCGTCCACTGTGGCTGTGACAGTGGGAGGCCGGTCGGCTTCCAGGATCATCGTCCCCATATCCACGTTCGGGCTCAGTATGAAATCTCCCGTACAGCGCAGTGATCCTTCTTCATGATCCACCGCGACTGTGTATGGCGCGTTGTACACATGGGTGAAAGCAAAACTGCCATCTGGATCACACATAGCCGTGTAATCGTGCCCGCCTGCATTGATGACCACTGTCGCCCCTGCGGCTGCCGTCACGCCGTCTGGCAGCAAGACAACACCCGCTATACTTCGATACGGTTCCAACAGGATATCAATCTGTTGCGTTTCACCATCGTACGTCACGTCAATTTGCCCTGACGCACAGGGTAGATTCTCGGATACCATTGCACCTTGAATCTGATAATGTCCTGCCTGCACACGATACAGGGTCATGCTACTGCTCGTATACCCGGTACGTGAATATACCGGTTCCCCTGTGTCCAGATTGACTAACTGCCAGTTCAACCCTGTTACCGGCGTTCCGGATTGGTCAAGAAATGTACCGGAAATGGTGTTTAATGCCGGGACAAACAGTTCAACAGAAACCTCATGGGTGTCCTCATCCAATGTTATCGATTCTGAGTTGGTACGCCATGTGAGGTATGCCCCCGAGGCGGGATACACCCCATGTACCTGATAGTCTCCAAGATGCTGATAGTCAAAAGTGACCGCTCCTCCTGAATTGTATTCCCGGATGGTTTCCGATTCATCCGCAAATACCTGCAAATAACCACTATAGGGTTCACGTATATCCAACGGTTCACCGGGTCTTGGAGCCCGGAAAATGTTTCCGTTGATCCTTCCGTATGAAAAATATTGAAGATCTTTGGTATTTGTCTGATTCTCCTGTCGGACAAAGAACTGGTCCTGAATGCATAGCCATTGATCCGGAAGATCGGAAATGATCTGATAATTCACAGAATGATGCACGTTTTCCAGCCTGTAGCTGCCGGTTTCATCCGTTTCAGCTGAATAGTTGAGGGCACCGTCGGTGAATGAAACCGGATAGCCCGGCCCCACTGGATTGCCATCCACACCTGACAGTGACCCTTCCACGGTGTAATTAAAACTGACTTCAAATGTCCCGGTAATGGAATTGGAGATTCCTCCGCCGTTGGTGATGGTTAGCTGGAAGTTGTTGGTCCCCGACATTAGCGGTTCATCAAGCTGATAGTAGTAATATTGTTTTCGATCTGCATACCAACCGGAAGTACTGGATATCTCAACGCCATTTATTGTGGCACTCCTGGGCAAGGTCAAATCAATGCCGGTTTCCGGGTCACTGTACATCACGTAGAAAAACACTGGTGGCACAGTAAATTCATGATCCGGCTGCATGGGTGTGCCATTCGTCAACGTGACTTGCAGTACTGGAGGAGTAATATCTTTCTGCACCTGAACCAGCACCGGTTCCGCGGCAACAGTTTCTCCCATGTTGTCCAGTACACTGAATGTGAGTACGAGTTCTGTCGTCACTGACAGGTCCATTTCCCGCGGAATGTCCAGATAAAAAGTCCGGTCCGCAGAAATCAGATTGTAAAGGTTCATGCTACGGACTGTTTCCAGTGCCCCCGACGTGGTTAAAGAAATGCGAGTCAGGCCTTCGGCGTCCTCCATATGAACTGTAGCCTGCAGTTCACCACCGGCAAAGACAATGGAAACGGGTAACACTTCAGTAACTGTGATCAGTGGTGCAGTATTGGCTTGCAATTGCAGATCACCCAGATCAACTTCTTCGGCGACATCAAAATTGAAGACATCAGATCGTACGAAAACATGATTACCGTCAAGGTCATCAGAGGCGGAAACACGATAATCCATGTCGGACAGATGATTGAACATGAAGCCACCATTTGAGTCCGTTGATGTCATGCGTATCGTTGTACCTGCAGTCGATTCGAGCTTTACACTAGTATTTTCAATCGTCTGTCCATCCGGTCCCAGAATTCGACCGGTAACAATTCGATCAGGCTCAAGCACGATATCCACGGTTACAACTTGTCCTTCGAACACCAACTCACCGGCTGACTGTCCGGCCAACCCGTCACAGTTCGCGACCAACTCAAGCTGCCCTTCGGGGACGTTTTCCAGTTGATAGCCGGTCTCGGACAGACTGCCGTTATCACGGTGTACAACTTGGCCAGACTCATCCGTCACTTCAATAGACACATCTCCATAGATCATTACGGTGCCATCCTGCTGGTAAACGGATCCATGCACGGTCCCCAGTGCGCCATATTGCAAGTCCTGAGTGACGTCACGGAATGTCTCGTGGATTTCCGCCGTTTCCACAGGCGAGGAATGGGGCCCTTCTGTTTCTATCGCCCAGACATCATGAATGCCAAGGGGCACATACCGCATCAGATATTGGCCCGCATCATCGGTTTGCGTGGTCAAGTCCACAAATTCGCCATCTATTACCGCACCTGTATGAACGGTGGCACCGTTTTCAGTTGCTACAGGCTCGTATTCTCCGGCTTGGTTCTTTGCTCCGTAGACTGTACCGGAAACGGAACCATACAGATAAAACCGTAATGTCTTTTCCAGGCTGGGAATCGCAACAGTCAATTCACCCGATGCCTGAATGCACGACTGCTGTCCTTCGTTTTCGGCAAATATACTGAATGGTCCCAGACCAATCGATTCAAAACGGTATGACCCTCCCGATCCTGTGACCGTTGTCAATACTGTACCGTCATTTACACTTGTCAACTTCAGTTCGATTCCATCAGTAACCGGCGTTCCATCATGCCATAATACGGTACCGTAAACCGATGTCGGTATTTCGGTTATGTCAAATGAAATATCAATTTGACTGGACAACCCCTGACCGTTTGATATTTCAACCCTGAGCTGGTTTGATCCTATCTGGAAACCCGATTCCAGCTGATGAACAGACATTTGAAATCCGGTATCTGACAATGTACCCAGATGAGAAATGGACTGTCCGTTGATCTTTACATCAGCCATACTCATTTTGATACCGGACTCTTCGTCCTGCCATCGGATATCCAAAAGGAATGGCAAAGTCAGCGATTCTTCCTGTATTGGTTTTACGGCCGTAACCTCAGGCGGTGTCGTGTCCATGTAAAGCAAACCGAGATCAGTTGTTCCGATCAATACATGAGGACCGGACATCATGGAGGCCTGACCGTAAGAAACATTTATAGAAATGGGTTCGTTTAGCGGCAGGTTGTCAAAGAAGAACTGTCCGCCCGAACCGGTATTGCGGGATAGCGTAACATCCCTGCAAACTGCGGTTACCTTTGCTCCGGAAAGAGGGATGCCACCAACATCTACCACCGTTCCGGACAGACTGGCCGACGTCTCCATCAGAATGTCCACCCCGGAAATCAAGGCGCCATCCTGGTTCTGCTCGGGTGCAAGAATCGAAACCGTTTCGCCCATCAGCGGACTTCCGCTACACAGAATGGCTCTGAATGTGTAGGCCCCATCAACACGCAACGGCACATCTACCTGATAAATTCCGTCTCCATCCGTAACAGAACAGACTCCGGCCTCGAGAGATGTCACCGGAGCACCGTTTAACCGAACCGCATCCATCCAGACTGTGCCTCTGAAACGAACCGTTTCAGCAAACTGTAAATCCCGCAAAACCGGGTCTTCTGCACTTCCCACAGTACTCAATGATTCGATGCAGACATGGAGGTGTTCCGAATCCCTGGCGGTTATGGTGTAATCACTGTCTTTCAGGTATGGAAAACTGTATGTACCGAGATCATCAGATCTCGTGTTTCTCTCTTGGCCTCCTGAAATTGCGACAACTGCATCTGGTACAGGATTGCCATCCGTATCCAGAATTCTACCGCGCAGTTCACGATATCCGTCAATTACAAAGTGGTGTGCCGCATTTGGTGAGTCAACAGTTAACTCGCCCGACTGAATCATATGGAATTTCCATTGATCAGTGTAATGTAATTCATAAGTTCCCAACGGAATGCGAATCATTCGGAATCGGCCATCCGCCTGAACACTTCCCCAGGCAGAGTAGCCAGTCGTCAAGTTTACGACCCTTACTTTCGCGCCAGGGGCAGCAGGAGGCATTCCTTGTTGGTCAGCAACAACACCTTCAAGCGTACCGAGGGGTTGAAAGACCAATGACAGAGACAACTCAGGGGATTCGGGAGATAGCAGTCCGCCCCCAACGGCACTCTCACCAGAAACGGCGTCTGATGCACTCAAGGCCACTTGTCCCATTGGTACGTTGTCAAATATGAAACGTCCGTCGGATAATGTTGAACGAATTGATATGAATCTGCCATCAACCTTCAACGTAACAGGACAAGTTGAAACAGGATCGCCAGTTGCTGTCAACAGCTCACCATCCACTTTTCCGCATGGTGCCAACGTCAGGTCCAGGTTCCCGGAAAGGGGTCCATCATCCAGGGTCCCGCTACCGGTCACAGATTGTCCCTCTGTTTCTGCAGTCGCCTCAAAGTAACCGAAGGGAATTCCTTCAAATCGGTAACGGCTATTTAGAATGGCTGTTTCCGTCAGATATGTTCCAGCATGCAGTCTAACTGTTCCCGCTTCCACCGGCGTACCGTCTCCCTGAACTACAGTTCCAAACACCGTTCCCCGGCCAGGCGCACGCAGCATAACAGAAAGAGCTTCTCCCTGGCTTGTCAGTACAGCATCTGCTGTCCCCGCTGAAAGACCGGCTGCATCTGTCGCCGATAGTTCCAGGTATCCAACAGGCACGTCTTCTATGAGAACTTCTCCCCTGATATCGGTCACACCGAACAATGTCAATTGTGAAGGTACCTGACCACCGAAATGAGAATGATCCAGTCGAACCACTGCAAACGGCAAAGCCGAACCATCATGACGGAAGACCTTTACCACGACAGAACCACTTGCACCGAGTTGGATCAGGACATCTTTAACTTCGCCGGCATCTTCAATCACGTCGGACACCGAACCGCTCACAGCCAACTCTTCATGTGATGCCATCAACTGAAAAGGCCCTTGCGGGATACCATTGAATTGGAAACGGCCGGTCCCATCCGTCAACGTACTCAACTCAATTCTTGCATAGTTGTGGAGCTCGGGATCCACTCCAATTGGCTCCACACCGGCTGTTATTATTACACTTGCCGAGGCAACTGGTAACCCACCCGCGTCAACAACCTGTCCGGCTACAGTTCCCCCGCCCCTGAGTTGCAATATCACTTCCGGGTGAAGGTGCTCCTCAGAGATATGGAACGTACACTGACCAAACCGCGCATTGGGAACATCAAATCCGACCAGTCCATAATCACCTGATTTCAAAGCGTCGAATATGAACGAACCCGGATTATCGGCCTCACTGGAACTGGTTCCGTATGCCACTGGCCTGTAATCGTTGAGGTTGAACAATGTCAATTCCACACTATGCGCAGGTGTCTGACCATCCGGTTCAAGTACAATACCACTTACCGAACCCGTATCTTCAAGATATAACGACATGGAGAGTTGCTGACCATCCTGATCAACTCTTCCTGAAATGCGTCCGGCCCTTCCGTCACTTGCTGTAACGCGAATAGCAAAATCTCCTTCCATTACCCGGTACAGCATGATCTTCCCGTCAGGATTGTCAAAGAAACGCATGCGGTCATCAATGCTGCCGTCTGGAAGCGGTTGGGTGAAACGAATCTCGCCCATTGATACTGGACTCTGGTCCAGATTCCTGACTGAGAGTTGCACCTGTCCGAAACCTCTCAATTTTATGCCACAAACTGCTTGTCCATTTTCAGAAAGCGCAATGGATGAACATCCCATCCAACCCGTATAGGGATCATGCGCAAGGACTGTCCAGTTTCCGGCAGGAAGAATGTCGGGAGAGACATATCTTCCGTCCCCGTCAGTTTGAAGCGCGAGTTCGGGAAAGCCGGCGGAACGCAACCGTACTTGAACACCAGGACCTGCTGGAGATCCGCCGTCAGGAAGAAAGACTTTTCCTGAAATCTGTCCGGCGGATTGTGGGCCCAGTCGCAGACTTACAGGTACAACTTCTCCCTCCGTTTCAAGTTTGGTGTCTACCTGGGCATTTTCAGCAGCAAATATGTTGTTTGCTGTAACTGAAACGGGACCTGCATTTACCACGGGAAACGAAAACGATCCATCTCCTTCCGTGACCAGAGTTCCGATAGTGGACATGCTGAAAATGCCATACCTGTCGGGCACATCACTCGGGAGGTTGCAGTTCAATGAAACCTTGGCGACAGCACCAGTTGTTCCATCGGATTGAAATACATGCCCTGTAACGGACCCTGACGGTACCATTCTCAAGTCGGCCCGCACGGTTTGTCCAGCAACGGACAACGTAACCCGATTGTTTGCCCCCCGATAGCCTTCCTTTCGGACAACCCAATAGGTGCCGGGTTCCAGATTATCGAAACGAAAATATCCATTGACGTCTGTGATACAGGTCTTCTGGGGCGCCGGATAAATTTCACCGGTTACCGGATCCCCCTCTACAGCATCCGGATTATAAGGTGGTATTACCACCTTTCTGCCCGGCAACGGTCGGCCCATCGCATCAGTCAAGACACCTTCAATACTGCCCACCGGAGGAAGGGAAAGATCGTGACGCAAGCGTGGTTGCTCAACCGACAGATGAATACTCGAAATCATGCTAAGAGAACCAGTTGTCGCCTTCAGTGTGCCTTCTCCGGATGGAAGCCCATGTAAGTCAAAGTTGCCCGCGTAGTCAGTGATACCTTGGATTATTGTATTGTTTATCCTGGCTTCCATGAGAATTCCCGGGGCTGGATCACCAAGCCCGTCCACTACCTGACCGTAGACAGACCCAACCGCATCACGGGTAACAAATGTCAGATCCAGATGGTCTCCTTCCTGCAAAAGGTAGGGCGTATTGGTACCACTATAGAAAGACAGGTCCGTTGACACCTGCAACATGACTTTTCCGGATGGTACGTTCTGAAAATCGAATCTGCCCATCTCATCGCTGTTCATCCAGCAGATTGGAACGAAACCCTGTCCGTCAACAACTGTGACCATCTGGTCCCCAAGAGAACCACCGCCGGTATATTCAAACTCGCAAAACAGAACCACCGCTTCCCCTTGAACCGGGCCTGTATTCACATTTCCTTCTGGATCAAGGCCTTCTCTCAACAACTGCCCGCCGATTGAGCCGGTCCGGTTTTCCAGAAAAACACGCACATCCAATTCTGACCCTGCCCGAACAAGATTTCCTGCACCGACGCCAGTATGAATTTCATCAATGCCATCCGATCCCGTTAGTTGCTTGACCGCGTGAATCGTAAAAGGACCAACATGCACGGAAGGAAAAGAGACGCGTCCCTCGGTGTTTGTTTCTGCTTCGCGATTGTACAACTCAACATGATGACTCAACGCAACATGTACACCGCCAACGGGCTTGTGGGATGCATCCAGAACCTGAACATGTACGGTTCCTGTGCCTGTGAAATGGATGTCCCGCATAACTCTTTGCCCCTCATACCATCCCCGAACATGGGCATCCCTGCGTTTGTTCTCATGAATGACGTGCAGGTTGACGCTATAGGGATACCGTTCCGTATTGGTTACCTGTTCCATCGTGTACTGGCCCAGACTGTTCGTTTGAATAACAAATCTACGGTCATTTTCAGAATCGTAAACGGTCGCATCAATCCGCTTGTCCGGCAACGGTACTCCTTCGCTATCGTAAACGGTACCCTGCAAATGGAAGCCTCTGAGAAGTGATGAACATTCAATTGGAATCGTGGACGTCGTTTGATATTCACTGTATAGATCCGAGACTGGGCCTGCGGTTAATTCGCGGCGAACAAACCAGCCAATGGGCATGGAAAGCCTTGCATATATGAATCTTCCGTTTCCATAAGATCCACATCTGTCTATACTGTTGTTTTCCACTTGAAAACGGTCAACGGAATTCGAACAAGTCTCTGGGATGATGCGGTTAAATACCATGAGCAATTCATCGCCATACTGAGAGCCCCGGGGCAAGAATTCCGGATCAATCTGACGAACAGCAATCAACCGTGGTTCTGGAAAAGCGATAAGTTGAGCCATCGGCTCTAATGCTGTCTCAAACGTACCATTCCCGTCCAAGTCCATTCTGCACTGGAACTCTTTCTTCAAATCCAATTGGATGAAATCATCCGAAGTTGTCTCGGATCGACCCGCCAAGATGACCTGATGCCCCCGAATCAGACCCGATTGAAAGGAACCAGATGCTGTTTTGCCTGAAATTCTGTAGGCATGCTCTTCTGTATATGGAAGCAGCAGCAAGGTACGTGACTGACCCAGGTCCAAGACAAGGGAACCTGGAATTGTGTTCTCAGACAGGGTCGCACCAAGGCCGGATTGTTCTTCAAAAATCTCCAGTTCATGAACACCTTCCAGCAGAATCACCTGAATGTCCGGACTATCACATAACCCACCTGCCAATTCGTGAATGAATTGTTCTGAACCCAGACTATCCAACCACTGTGATAGAATTTCTGCTTCCACTATTGCCATAGATCGTCCTGACTGCGACGTACGGAACAGTTGTTCAACTCCCGGACTGATCCGCCGCATGGAGATAATGTTCTGTAGCACGACAGTTTCAACTTGCTGATCCAAATGAAAATACAGGCCAGACATCATTAACTGCATCGCAAGTTGTTTGATTTCATCAACATTGTCATCCAGTCCACGCCCCAGAATCCGGATAACACCGGGAGGCAAATCAGGATCTGTCGCAACTGACAACGCATCCCCGAGGACGATCTCAAGTGCCTGACGATAAGAGTCCGGCAACTCATAAAATGGCCAACTCAGGTAAAGGGAATCTGGGGACAGGGCCACACCACGGTCATCCACCCCATGCGTCAATGAAAGCGAAACAGATCCTGCATCCGTCCGCAGATAGGAAGCAACCACGCGGCCAGTCTGGAGTGGCATGACGGAGAAAGCCGCCATGCCTGTTTCTCCCGGTTCAAGGGAATTGTCACCATCTGATCCCTCCGGTTGAACGCGAACAATATCCATCATATTACCGTTATCATCAAGGAAATATCCGCCCAGTACGCTTGCAGAATCAAACTGTAGAAAAACGTCGTTCGCTGGTACCAAAGAGGTGTTGGTCACCGATACTGTCAGTGGATATGGTATGCCACTTCTGACAACGTCAGGATGTGTAAATGACACGGCCAGATCCGGATTTCGGACCAGGATTCGGCCGGAAACATCTCCTGCCAACCCACCGACCTGACCACCGGATTCAAAATCTCCCGACATCTCCATATCTACGGAATGTGTGCCTTCCTGCAACCCTTCCAAGAGAAACGTGCAAATTCCTGTTTCTCCTGATTTCAGCATGGCCAGATCGTCTGCAGTCCCCAGTTCTCCATCAGGTCCCGGATTGAGAATACTCTGCTCTGTGATATATCCCTCTCCTGTCAACGCCGGCCTCAGTGGATCGTCCCCCGGCGTCTCCGGTGTGCCCGGCACCCCATCTGCACCTGGTGGAAGTCCCAGTGTTGCCTTGATATCCGAAACAACGATTCCAGCTTCCTCTGGTGAAGTGTTGATGACAACCAGAATCGCTTTGAAGAAATGATGCAGATATCCCACATTTCCAGGGAAATAGACAATAGCCGGTAATGTGACTGGTTCTCCGGCTTCTTCTCCCTGACCGTTTACTCCTATCCTGCCGACAGAAACACTACCCATCCCGGTTGCATGAGGGAAACGAATTCCCTCCACCATAGCGTTTGCACTTTCCCCCGACCATCCGGCAATGTCGTTGGTTGTTCGAGAAATCACGACGGGAATCGAGATCACTTCGGTTCCGGACTCAAGGCCCATCGATATACTGACTTCATAGCCGGTGTAATTGTCAGCGTTCACCTGGATGCCCAATTCAGCCATTTCCTCCTGACTCAACAGTTGGGTATCCACAGAAGTAGACAGTATTGATTCCAGAACGTGAAGCGTTACAAATGATGGTGTGCCTTTGATTTGTGTATCCGCGCCAGTTTGCAGAGCAATGTCGTAAAGAAGATAATCGCCCGGCATTGTCAGGACTTCGGACGGTAACAGGAGCCCATCCTCCAGATTTCCTTCTACAGGAAGTGAATCCTGTATTCCCGGCCCCTCGATGCGAGCCGAAATAACAGATCCTGCAAGGCCGACAGTTGCAGGATCAAGCGTAAAGCCAAACTGGACATGAACGTCGACTCCGAGAAGCCCATAAATTTCTGACTGTAATGAATAAAACTGAAAGCCCGTGATTTTAAGCTGGCACGTTGAGACGGCTGTCTCAGAAGCGAGCAGAGATGCATAACACACACAACAGAGTAAGGCCCCCCCGAAGAACCGCAACCAACGCCGTGACAATTAGAACCCCCACTCCTCACCCCTAAGGAATGGGGGTATGATATTTGCCATGCCCAGAAATGTCAACACTTAA
>CAZDKZ010000035.1:0-23328 GCA_964506215.1 uncultured Holophagae bacterium | reverse complement strand
TCGGTCAGCTGGATCAGCCCGGTGCCGTTGATGTTCATGGAATACAGTTGCCAGCTGCCGTTGCGGTTGGAGGCGAACACGATACGCTTGGCGTCCGGGGACCATGCGGGATACTCGGAGGAGCCTTCCCCGTTTGTGAGCCGGTAGTTTTTCTGTTCCCCCACATCCAGCACAAAGATGTCAAACCGGTTGTTGAACATGGCGACGTAGGCGATTTTGCGGCCGTCCGGTGACCAGACGGGCGAGTCGTTATAATTGCCGATGGTGCCCAGCTTCCGGACGTTCAGGCCGTCCCGGTCCATGGCATAGATGCGCGGAGCGCCGAACCGGTCCGAGGTGAACACGATTTCCTTGCCGTTGGGGGAAAACCGGGGTGAGGTGTCAATGGCCACATGATTGGTGAGCCGGGTCATTTTCCGGGATTCCAGGTTCAACAGGTAGATGTCGGTATTGCCTTCTTTCGAAGCGGAAAACACCATCCATTTGCCGTCACGGGAGAAATCCGGGGTGGATCCGATCCCTTCGGCGGAATACAGGGTCTCGATCCCTTTCCCCAATGTCATCAGGAACAGATCCGGATTGCCCCGATAGTAGGATGTAAATGCGATCATCTGGCGGTCCGGTGAGACGGCCGGGAATATGGTCATGCTGTTAATCTTGGTCAGTTGTCGGATATTGTCCCCGTTGTAGTCCATGATGTAGACTTCCTGGTTGCCGGTGGCGTCCGAAACGAAGGCAATCCGGGAGTTGGTGATGCCGCGCTGTCCGGTAAACGTATAGATAATGTCATCCGCGAAGGAATGGACCAGCTTTTTCAAAAGCCCCGGTTCTCCCCGGTACCGGCGGGACAGGATGGTTTTGCAGGTTTTGGTATCGGTGACCACACCGTGGAACAGCACTTCGCCGATTTCGGTGTACGGGGTGATGGCCACAGTGACGGCCACCTTGGCGCCCACCGATAACAGCTGCTCACAGTCCGGTTTGGTGGGGTCTTTCACCACGGGGATCAGGTTCATGTGCCGTCCGGGTACCACGCTGAACACGCCCGTCAGCTGGAGATCCCGGATCAGGGTCTGCTGTGCCGATGCACCGTCCATGTTACCTTCCGTGTGGAACCCGGCTACACCGATCTCGATCAGGTCCAATGCCTTGGTGGACAGGGTGAGTTCAAATTCCTGCTGGGCCAGCAGGGGAAGGGATACGGTCAGCAGCACGACACAGATGAGACGTTTCATGATCACTCCTCGTAGTTGAACCAGATATGGATTCCCAATACATCCCCCACGTAGCCTTCGGGCAGCGGCGGCAGCGGGTCGGAAGCGGTGACTGCCCGGAGTGCCATCCGGTCCAGGCCGATGTCGCCACTGGACTGTTCGATGATGGCACTGACGATCTTGCCGGACCGGGCAATGCGGAAATACACCTTTACTTTACCATGGCCGATATAGTTCCGGACCCAGTTGGACCCGATTTTTCCCTGTACCAGCCCCAGGTAATAGGAATATTCAAAATTGGCCTGGTCCAGGTTGAATACCGATCCCTGGTTGCCGAAGCCCACCCGGGGCGTTTCTGTCTGCCGGCCGGAGGACGACGTACCGGATGAGGGGGCCGGGGCCGGTTCCGGGCTGGTTTCTTTCGGTTTTGTTTCGGTCTGTTTGGACGTATCAATTCCCACGGCTTTATTCGGCTTGGTGGACGCGGGTTTGGATGATTGGGGTTTTGGCTTCTTCACAACGGGTTTCGGTTTCTGTACCGCCGGTTTCGGGGTTTCCCGGACCGGTGTTTCCTGAACCGTTCGGGGTCGGTTTCGCGAACGGCCCATGTTGGCATTCTCCGCAGAGGAAAGGGTGGCGATGCTGACCCGGTAGACCTTGGGTTCATTCTGTTTCCGGTGTTCCGCGTAGACACTGCTCAGGATCAGCGCAAAAACCGCGATGATATGAATCAGGATAGAGGCAACAGACCAGCTCCGGCTTTCGCCATCCAGTCCTTTCCGTTTGTCGATGACGACGTTAACGGCCATTCTGGCCATTGTCGTCCTCCTCCAGCGGCAACGTAACCAGGGCCACGTTTTCAATACCCGCTTTCTTCAACCGGGCCATGAGTTTCATGACCTCGCCGTATTGGAGCCGTTCATCGGCCCGCAGGAATACTTCCCGTTTCAATCCGGCCAGTTTTTCGATCCGTTCCGCGAAGATTTCCGGATGAATGATGTCATCGTTGATATACAACTTGCCGGCCGCATCCAGCGAAATGACCACCCGTTCTTCTTCAATCGCTTCACCTTCAGTGGTTTCGGGCAGGTTGATGTCGATGCCGGTGGTCAGCATGGGTGCGGATACCATGAAGATGATCAGCAGGACCAGGATTACGTCCACCAGTGGGGTAACGTTGATTTCCGCGAGTCCGCGGTGTTCGCCGCCCGTTTGCCGGATGCCCCCTGCCATGTCAGCTGAAGTTCCGTTCGACGATCCCGAGAAATTCCAGCGTGAAATCTTCGATCTCGGCGGAGAGGGACCGGATCTTGTTGACGTAGTGGTTATAGGCCCACAACGACGGAATGGCCACGATGAGTCCGGCTGCGGTGGCAATCAATGCTTCCGAGATACCGGGTGCCACGGCCACCAGGGATGCCGTTTTCTGGACGCCGATTTCATGGAAGGCGTCGATGACACCCCACACCGTGCCCAGCAGGCCCACGAAAGGCGCTGCCGCGGCAGTGGTGGCCAGGAAGTTCAACGATTTTTCAAACCGGCCCACTTCCACGATCTTGGCCCGGTCCAATACCCGGGCGATGCTGTCCAGGTTGCGGATCTTGGGTTTTCCGGGATCCCCCGGGTTCTGATACTTGAGTTGATAGTTGAGTTCACTGAACCCCGCCAGGAAGAGACCGGCTTCCGGGCTGTAGATGTGGTCCTTGCAGGCTTCCTTCACTTCCATGAACTTGTTGGAGTTGCGGAACAGGTTGAGGAAGGTGGTGGAATTGGCCTTGGCCCGGCGGATCTGAAAGCTCTTCTGTACAATTACTTTCCAGGATCCGATGGACATGATCAGCAGCACGCCCATGATTGCCAGTGACATGGGTCCCATGTCCTTGAAAATAGTAACCAGATCAAACATGTGGTTTTCTCCTGAACTTCATCTCCAGTTTCCGTTGGACCACCGGCGGGACAAAGCAGTTGACGTTGCCGCCGAAACTGGCCACTTCCCGTACCAGTCGGGAGGACAGGTAGGAAAAACGTTCATCGGGCATCATGAACACGGTATCCACCGTCTTCAACAGTTTCCGGTTCATCAGGGCCATCTGGAATTCAAATTCAAAATCGGAGATGGCGCGGATACCACGCAAGATGGCGTCAGCTTCCTTTTCCCGTACATAATTCACCAGCAGTCCGTTGAAACTGGCCACCGTGATCCGGCCGGGCTCAACGTCTGCCAGTGCCTCGGTGATCATCTCCATCCGTTCGCCCACCGTGAACAGGGTGTTCTTGTCCTTGTTCAGCAGCACGGCGACTTCCACCCGGTCAAACAGGCGCAGACCGCGCCGGATAATGTCCAGGTGACCATTGGTGATGGGATCAAATGATCCGGGATAGATTGCTGTCCGCATACCTGATGCTCCGTTCTTACCGACGATCAGTTGTCGGATTCGGTTTCGGGTTTTTCCGGTTTCTTTTCCGGGGCAGGAGTCGTTTCCGGTGCCTGCAGCAGCGGGGTCTTCTGAACGG
The DNA here is from genome assembly GCA_964506215.1 of uncultured Holophagae bacterium. Classification (GTDB taxonomy): domain Bacteria; phylum Acidobacteriota; class Holophagae; order Thermotomaculales; family Thermotomaculaceae; genus CAZDKZ01. Next base: position 19,600 of record CAZDKZ010000035.1, on the reverse strand, counting down.
CTTTCGCCGCGGCCACGGATTCCAGGAACCGGTTGATGTCCACCAGGGATACAGTCCCGCCGTCCGTCATGGGTACTACCGTGATTTCTTTGCCCTGCAATGCCTGTGCAAGACGGCTGGCCACCAGATTTGCTCCGCCTGGACGCGCCAGTGCCTTTGTCAGGACATCCAGCGCGCGGGCTTCCGCCTGTTTGCCGGCCAGGACCGCTTCTGCTTCCTGCCCGGCTGCGTAAAGCAGGGCGTCCCCTTCCAGTTTCGCCTGTTCCAGCTGGCCGGTGGCGGCTTCGATGAGCCGGTTGGCTTCTGCACGGGCATCAAACACTTTCCGCTTGGCGTCTTCTTCAGCTGCCTTGATCAGGGATTGGTATTCCCGGCTCTTCTGGTCATAGAGTTTCCGGTCTTCAATGGCTTTCTGGTAGCGGTCCTCAAACCGATAGTCGTTGATCATCACATCGGTAATGGCCAGGCCCAGGGGATTTAATGCCTGGTTCAATGCTGTCAGGGCGACCTTTACCTGTTGTTCCCGGAGCGCGGCATCGTAAAATTCCTCGGCGGAAAGCATGCCCAGCGTGTCACGGAGGATTCCCCGGGCAATGGGCCGTACGGCTTGTTCTTCAATTTCGTTAATGGATTCCCCCACCTGGTTGACCACCATCCATGCCTGGTCGGGCAGAACCTGCCAGCTCAAGGTGATGTCGATCCAGACATTGTTCCCGTCGGTGGATTTTAATTTCAAATCATCCGCACCGGGCCGCGAACCTTCTGCCTCGTGGCGGGTCATTTCCAGTTTCTGTTCTGTCTTTTTCAAAACCGTAAACCCTACAAGGGGAGGCACATACATGTGGTAACCGGTGCCGTAGGATGCTTCCTTGACCCCGGTTTCTCCGGTGGCGGACAGGTAGACAGTTTTGACGCCCACTTCATCCGTACCCACCTGGACGCATCCGATGCCGAGGGTCAGCAGGGTGATCGCCAGGATTGCCATCAGCCGTTTCATTGGTCCACCCCCGTCAGTTTCAACAGTTGGGGCAGGCTCAGCGGATTCACCCCGTTTTCACCACCGGACTGAACCACAATCCGGTCCAGGCCTTTCAGGACTTCCACCATTTCCAGTGCTGCAGCCCGTTGTCCGCCGGCACCCACCAGTGCCTGTTCGATCAGTGCATCCCCTTCCGCCCGGGCGGTTTCCACCAGCTGGACCCCTTTCGCTTTTTTCAGCGCCAGGTATTTCCGGGCGTCCGCCTTGATTTTTTCCGCTTCGGATTTGCCCCGCTGGACTTCCACCCGTGCCATTGCCCCGGCCCTGGCTTCAATCCGGGCCAGTTCGGATGCCTCTTCGGACGCGGTGGCCCGTGACATGTTCATCAGTGTCAGCTGGTCGGCCAGTTTCCGTTGCTGAATCGCGTTTTCGAATTCTTTCCGGTACTGGTAATCCCGGATCAGCACATGGACGGCTTCGATGCCGTTTTCCGCCATCCGATTGTTGAATTCTTCCCGTGCCGCTTCCGCCTGTGCGACGCGCTGTTCCACGTTGTAAAACGCTTCAGCGGACAATTCGCCCAGCCGCGCCTTCAACACGGCGATAAATTCGGGACGAACCTTCCGTTCCCGGTAGTCATGTCCCAGGGTGGCCAGCAGTCCGGGCGCCCCTTCCGGGACGACCCGGTACAACAGGGTGGCGTCCACGTAAATGGCGGTGCCGTCACTGGTCTGGATATAAATGGAATCAGACCTGGTGCGGTCTCCCTGTTCCGGTACCGCGGTCAGTTCCAGTTTCTGAATCCGTCCGGAAAAAATATCGATTCGCTCCAGGAACGGCAGGATCAGCCACATGCCCGGGTTCAGGGATTCTTCGGCAATTCCTTTCTTGCCGGTGATGGGGAACAGGCGGGTTTTGACGCCGATTTCTCCCCGTTCCACTGTTTTCAATCCGAATACCAGCAAAGGCACCAGGATCGCCAACAGGATTATCGCGATTCCCAGCATACGTTTAGCCATCTTGACCCCCAATCAGTTCGGCGGCATGACGGAGTGAAATCTCGGTGATTTCACGGCCGCCGGTCATGCGCGCAATTTCTTCCAGGCGCTGCTCTTTTGTCAATGATTCTACCACCGTGCGGGTTCGGCCTTCAACAACGCTCTTGTGAACGCGGAAGTGGATATCCCCCGTTGCGGCCACCTGGCCCAGGTGGGTGACGCACAGAACCTGGCGTTGACCGGCAACTGCCTTCAACCGCCGGGCCAGGGCAATGGCCGTATTACCGCCGATGCCCGCATCTACTTCGTCAAAAACAGCTGTGGCCGTTTCATCTTCGGTTCCGGTCAACAGTTTGATTGCCAGCATGATCCGGGAAATTTCCCCGCCGGAGGCAACCTTGACCAGTGGTTTCAATTCTTCCCCCACGTTGGGCGAAATACGTATTTCAGCGGTATCCATGCCGTCAAGGCTATGGGCATATGCCAGGATGTCGGGTATGGTGTCGGATGCGGGCGGTTCCGCGTCCACCTTGTACTGGACCTGGACGTCGGGCATGGCCAGCTCTTTCAGTTCTGCGGCCAGCGCCTGTCCGAACCGTTTTCCCGCTGCTTTCCGGTCCTTTGAAAGTGCCGCAGCCGCCGTCAGCCAGTTGTGATGGGCCTGCACCAGGGTTTCTCCGTGTTCCTTCAACTGGAATTCCAGTTCTTCCAGGGTGGAAAGTTCGGTCTGACAGCGCGTCAGGTGGGCCAGGATACCCGAGTGGTCTTCCCCGTATTTCCGCATGATCCGTTCAATTTCTACCAGCCGGTTTTCCACTTCCTCAATATCCGGTCCATCCTCGTCCATGTCCAGTCCGGCCTGTGCCACCTCCCGATCCAGTTCGCCCATGGTGAGGCACAGGGTTTCCAGTGGCTCCCGGTAGGGGATGAATCGGGGTTGCAGTTCGGACAGTTCAGTAACGGTCTGCCGTATTTTTCCCAGCCGGATGTTCAATTCCTCTTCTCCGTCGGTCAGGTGCTGTTCCAACAGTTGCAGCGCGGTGCGGATTTTACCCGCGTGCCGGAGAAAAGCCTTCCGTTCGGTCAGTCGTTCCAACTCGTCCGGTTGAATGTCCGCGTTCCGGATTTCGTTGATCTGGAAGCGGAGCATGTCGATGCGCTGGTTTTTTTCCCGTTCATCCATGAGCAAGTCCCGGTACGCAGTTGCAGCCGCCTTGAGGGTTTCCGTATGCCGGGTCAGCTCATCCAGCTTGTTCCGGTGACGACCGAATGCATCCAGGAATGTCAGGTGGTTTTCCGGTGCCAGCAGCATCTGCTGGTCGTTCTGGGAATGGATTTCCACCAAATGACGGCCCAGGGTCTGCAGTTGGGCCTGGGTGACCAGTTCGCCGTTGACCAGGGCCCGGCTGGGTCCGTCCCGCTGGATGATCCGTTTCACGGTGATTTCTGCGGATACCGGCAGGGAGAGTTCTTCCAGTGTGCGGGCCACATCCGCTCCCAAACGGGTGAACATGCCTTCCACAACGGCCCGGTCACACCCGGTTCGGATCAGTTCGCGGTAGGCGCGTCCACCGGACAGCAGTCCCACGGCATCCACCACGATGGACTTTCCGGCCCCGGTTTCACCGGTCATCACGTTGAATCCGTCGCCGAATGACAATTCCACGTCATCCGCAATGGCCAGGTTCTGAATATGGAGGTAGCTCAGCATGGCTATGCTCCCAGTGGCAGTTTCAGCTGGACCAGGGTACCCTGCCCTTCCCGTGAAGACATCTGCACGTCACCGCCATGTTCCTGGAGGATCTGACGGGTGATATGCATGCCCAGTCCGCTGCCAGTCAGTTTGGTTGTGTAAAACAGGTCAAACACTTTGTCGCACACGTCGGCCGGTATGCCGGTTCCAAAATCCTGAACATTGATCAAGAGGAATCGCCCGTCCCGGGTAACCGAGCACCATGTTTTCACCGTGGAGTCCGGTTCGGAAGCTTCGATACCATTCTTGATGATGTTCATGATGGCGCGTCGTATCTGGTTCCTGTCCGCGCTGATGACCGGCACTTCCCGGGGTTCCAGCTCCAGTGTCACCCGGTTTTCTGCGGCCGTGGGCTGCATCAGGCGCAGCACCTCTTCAACGAGGGCATAGGGAGAGACAACCGAGCGGGAAGGTGCCGGCATGCGGACAAAGGAGAGATAATCGTCGGTAAGATTACTCAGGTGGTTGACCTCGGTTTCGATGGTGGAGAGCAGGTTGCGCAGCTCGGACACCTGCTGGCCGGTCAGTTCATCCAGTTCGTCATCCATCAGTTCCAGGTTCAGTATGATGGAGCTGAGCGGGTTCCGGATCTCATGGGCCACCTGGGCAGCCATGCGCCCCACAACGGACAGCCGTTCACTTTGGAGCACCTGTTGCTGCAGATCCTGCTGGCGGGTAATGTCCCGGACAATGGCGGAAAATCCCACATTCTGGCCATTGACATTCCGGATAACGGTTCGGGTGATATTGACCGTGATCCGTTTCCCGTCTTTTCGTATCCGGTCGGTGACAAAATCCTGTACATATCCTTTTTTCAGTGCCTCGCGGGAAAAAAAGGTCAGCTCATTCTTGTCCCGCAGATCGTCCGGGATCAGGAGTGCCACCGGTTTGTCCATCATTTCTTCCGCGGAGTAGCCGAAGACGGACTCCGCGCCCCGGTTCCACAGGAAAAACCGGTTGTCCAGGGTGATACCCAGGATGGCGTCCGCGGAATCGTTGAGCACGTTGATGAGAATGTTGGTGGTTTCCTTGATCCGGTCATCCGCGATTTTTCGTCGGGTAATATCTTTCAGGAAGATCAGGTGCCCATTGTCATTTTCATCAAAATAGAACGGGGTAATGCAGATCTCGGCCCACAGACTCTTGATCCGCTGGCCCACAATGTTGACCGGGATGTCTGACAGCCCCCCGGGGCTCTCGGTGAGCAGTTGAACCAGGCTGTCGAATTCGGGACGCTTTCCCTTGAGGAATTCCCAGACATGCATACCGGCGGCTTCTTCCGTTGACACCCCCAGCAGCTCCTGGGCACCCCGGTTCAAATAGCTGATCCGTGCTTTCCGGTCCACCTCGACGATAGCAATACCGGCATTGTGGAACAGTTGCTTAATCCGGCCGGCCTGCTTCATCCACCAGCTCCCTTGCGAATACAAAATTCACGGTTCGATCCAGGCGGGGCATTTCTTCTGCCAGGACGGCGATGGTTTCCGGATAGTTGTGGCCAATGGCGATGGCGAAACCGTGTTGCGTGGCGAAGCGCACCGTTTCCTGCAGCTGCCTGCGGATGGCTTCCGGTTCCTTTTCGTTGTCCAGGAATACATTGCGGGGCAGGCACGGAACGCCCAGCTCCCTGGCTTCTGATTCGGCTACCGTATCCGGTGTGGTGCGGGAGTCGACGAAGTAGAGGCCCTGGCGTTTCAGTGTGCTGAGAACGACCCGCATGGCAAACGGCAGTGCGGTGACTTTTGATCCCATGTGGTTGTTCATGCCCCGGGCATAAGCCACGCTGTCCATTGCCGCTTCCACTTTGCGGATGATCTGTTCCGGGCTGTCGGACTCCAGGATGGCGCCCGGTCCCGGGTCTTCTTTCGGATAGCCGTATGGCTCCATCGGCATATGGACGATCATTTCGAATCCATGTCCCCGTGCCATGGACGCACATTCCCTGGTGTAGCGTCTGAACGGAATGATGGCAAAGGTCAGGGGATAGGGGATTTCAAGGGCCTGTTCGAAGCTGCGCATGTGCCCCAGCCCTACGTCATCCAGGATGATGGCGATCTGGGGCTGGCCGATAAATTTTTTTGCCGCCGGTTTCGGCTCGTGTGTTTCGGTTTCTGTGTAGCGCTGCTTGGACCTGGTGGACGTTTTCCGGTCGCCCTGTTCTCCACCGGATAAACCGGCACCTTTCATGACCAGTTTGTAGGCGTGTCCACCCGACGTGATAACAAGTTCCCGTGTTGTTCCGGACGAAACAGTGGAAAATGAGCAGGCATAGTCGGACAGGGCGTTTTCCAGCCGCTGCTGGATGGCGGCAGCCTGGTCCGGTGTGGTATTGAGGGAGAACCCGATGAATTCCCCCTCGCGGGAGATCCGTTCCGCCCGGGTAGCCGGTATGCCGGTCCGTGAAAGGGCCAGGAGCATTTCATCCCGGACGGTATCCGGGGGGACCGGGTCCTTTACGGTGATCATCATCCAGGCCAGAATTGCCAGGATGGCGACAACCACCACCGTCAGTCCGATCCGGACGTAGCTGGCCGGTGTCAGGGTGCGCTTGGTGGATCGCCCGGAACGTTTAGGCCGCCGCTTCTGTGCCATTCTCTGTTGCTTCCAGGAGTTTCTTCAGCTCTTGGGCGATTTCAGAATCGTCAATAAAAGAGCGGATGTCCGGCTTCAATCCGTTTTCGGTAGTGGGCATGTAGAACGTGGTAGCCATTTCAACAAAGGCACCGTCTTCCAGCTGGAACAATTCCATTTCGAACGCCTTGCCCGATGTTCTGCCCCCTACCAGCGTAATGCCGGGTTTTCCCTTGACCAGGTTGGCCAGGGTATCCGCTGCATTCATGGTGAACCCGGCGGTCAGAATGAATACCGGTCCGGTGATGGGGTCGGCGGGTTTCGCGGTCAGGTTTTCGTTACCGTCCTTGCGTTTCCGGGTGGCCGTCAGTTCCTCCCCGGCCAGGGTGGCTGCCAGTGTCAGCATGTCTGCGTAGCCGGCGTCCTGGGTAAAACGGAGATCCAGTATCAGGTGACCGTTGGCGTCCATGAATTCACGGACAGTCTGAACCGTGTCGGGACCGAACCGATGGATGCGCAGTGCTTTGTATGCCTCAATGTCAACCAGTGAGGCTTCCGGCTGGTGTATCTCTTCGTAGGAAAAGGTCTCATCCACGTCTTCGCCCCGTCCCATCTCATAGTACGTTAACGTTACCGTTTCGCCGGCTTTCCCCCGTAGCAGGGCTTTGATGGCGAACAGGGACAAGTCCCAGGTATACTGGCCGTTGATCTGCTGCAACACCGTGCCAGCTTCCAGTCCTTTCCGGTCGGCTTCTGAATCCGGGGCGACATGAACCACCTGGGCGTAGCCGCCCCGCTTGATGATATCAATGCCCACCCGGGCCGATTCCGTTAATCGCGGCTCCAGGTTTTCCATCATCCGGGCCGGGATGTAGCTGTTCTGGTCAAATACGCTTTCCACGGCGCCGCGGTAAGCCCCTTCCATCAGGAAGGCATCTTCAACCGGTTCCACATAACGGGCCAGTACAATGTTGTAAACCTTGGCGAAAACAGAAAAATCACGGAACGGATCGGCCTTTTTGCCCCGCTCCTTCAGGTTGACACCAATTACCGTTGTCACCAGTATCACGGCAACGATGAATGTGACTTGAGCAAAACGTTTCATAGGAATCTTCTCCGGTTGTGGTTCGATGGTCGATTAACGCCGTTTGACCCATTTCATGGGGTCTTCCGGCTCTCGTTTGTGCCAGAGCTCAAAATGGAGCACATCACCGTGAACCGAGGCCGTATTGCCTGATTCCGCAATCATGTCCCCCGTTGTTACTGCTTCGTTGATTGTAACAGAGAAGTCTTTCAGGTGGGCGTAGAAAGTATAGTAGTTGTCCCCGTGATCCAGGATGATGACCCGCCCGTAAGACTTGTACCATCCTGCATATACGACCACCCCGTCATAGAATGCACGGACCGGCGTCCCCTCTGTGGTCCGGATGGTGACCCCGTTGTTCATCAACCAGGTGCCGAACTTCCGGTTACGCACCCGGCCGAACCGTTCCACGATCTCCCCGTTCAGGGGCAGACTGAGCAGGTTCTTGAACCGTTCCATGGACACGCCGGCGTTTTCAACGGCCCTGCCACTTTGCAGGATCTGCATCAAATCCTGGAGCAATGCACTGCGTTCATCCAGCAGTTTGCTGTAGCTGGCCGCTTCGTTCCGGATCCGTCGGTAGGTGGACCGTTTTTCCTGGTACGTTTCCCGGTATTGCTTGTGCAACTGGGTGAGTTCGGCCACCTTCCGCTCCAGGTACCGGTTTTTCCGGCCCAGGTCGGCCTGGTAGGCCTGCTGTTCGGAACGGAGTGTGGACAGGTCGGTCAGCGCCTTCCGGTCTTTTTCGGCCAGAAACAGGAATCCGTTCATGGCATGGACCAGCTCCGATTCACTGCCGGGCGTCATGAGCATTTCCAGGAACATGAAATCTTCCTTCCGGTACAGTTCCATGATCCGCTGATTCAGGTAGGCGCGCTTCTTTTCGATCTTGGCGGTGACGGTTGCCAGCCGTTCCCGGATGGCTTCCAGGTCCTTTTCCGTGCGTTCCTTGTCCCGAATGGCGTTTTCCCGTTCAATTCGCAACAGTTCCAGTTGGCCGCCATAGTATTCCACTTCTTCACTGAGCGAACGGGAAGAGGATTCCAGGGCATGGATCCGTGTTTTCAGCGTTTTGATGTCCTGTTCCACCAGGTTGACATTCCGGTTGTCCGCTGTCTGGCAGATGGCGCCGGGCGCGATGAGGATGGTGGACAGGACAAGGATACAGATCTGTTTCATAATGCCGCCTGTTGGCGCCAGATCTCCCAGAGCATCAAGAGCAGGCAGAGTCCGGAGAGAAAGACGCAGATGCAGATGTAAATGATGGCCCGTATCCGGGAGGGTGAGCCGATACGGGCGTGCCGGCTGGCGAAAATGGCAGCCAGGTGCACGCCGACCACCGAACTGAGCAGGATAAACGGGATGATCAGCCGCTGGAACATGTCCGAAAGGGTCAAGCCGATGGGTCGCAAAGCCAGCCATCCGCCAATACATCCGGTGAGCAGCAATGCCATGGCGCCGCCCCCGAAAAGCAGGAACCGCCAGAAGTCACCGGAAAACGCAAATCCCGCACCGGGGAACACGATGTTCCAGTAATAGGTGCGCTTTTGCACCGGATCCATTTCCTTGAAGTTCAGATTCAGCCAGTCAGGTAATGATCCGCCGGAACGTTTCAAGCCGCTGATCTACTTCCTCCCGGGTTACGGTTTTCAGACGTTCAACACTGAATGCTTCAATACTGAAAGAGGACAACACGGTCCCCACTTTCATTGCCTGCCGGAATGCGTCCATGTCCTGCCTGCCCAGTTCGGACAGGGTCCCCATGAAGCCGGACGCAAACGTATCTCCAGCGCCGGTGGGATCCACCACGGTCTCCATGGGGTAGGCCGGGATCAACGCCACGTCATCTTTTGTCAATACAGCGGCGCCATATTCGCCCCGCTTGATGCAGACGGTGGACGGTCCCATGTCCAGGATTTTGCGGGCGGCCTTGATGGTGTTCTGTTCGCCGGTGAGGAGATGGGCTTCCCCGTCATTGACAAACAGCAGATCAATACGTCGGATCACATCCTTCAGTTCATCCGGGGTATTGTTGATCCACAGGTTCATGGTGTCACAGGCCACGAACCGGTCTTCGCCCACCGCATCAATTACCTGGCCCTGGAGGGCCGGATGGATGTTACCCAGAAATACCATGTCCGCATCTTTGTAGGATTCGGGGATCACCGGGTTGAATTCGGCGAAAACGTTCAGTTGCGTATCATGGGTGATGGCTTCATTGAGGTTGTTGCCGTATTCCCCTTTCCAGAAGAAGGTCTTTCCCGGCCGCACTTCCAGTCCGTCCAGTGCGATATTCCTGGATTTGAGCAGGGCCATGTCGGCGGGATCAAAGTCTTCCCCGACAACACCTACCAGGTTAACCCTGTCAAACAGGGATGCACCGATAGAAAAATATGTGGCGGAACCCCCCACGACCCGTTCCCGAACACCATGGGGCGTTTTCAGTCCGTCATAGGCAACCGACCCCACTGCAATGATTGACATGGTATCTCCTTCGTAAACCGGGTTGCAATCCCGGCAGGTCTCTGCTTTCCGGGGCCGATTCTATCACAGGCCGGGGCGGTTACAGGGGATTTCGGTGCCGGATTATTATTTGTGCTGATATGCCGCTTTGAATTCCTTCAAAATTGCCCGGGCAGCAGCAACGTGACCGGTGTCCGTGGTCTGCCGGAACTTCATGGACAGGACAATCAGCCGATGGACCCGCTCCAGCTGTTCCCGATATCCGGCATGTCCTTCCGCATCCGTTTTGACCGGCTTGATCCGCTGGGTCAGGAAATACTGCACCAGGATTTCACGGAACTGGTCTGCATGGTCTTCCTTGGTCAATGTCCACCGGACCACCTGGTTGTAATTGACGGTTTCAGCGGCTGCCAGTTCAGTTGACTGGACCATGGCTTTTTCAATGGTGTCCAGGTGTTCACTGAGCATGGCAAACCGGATGTCATCGCCATAGATGCCGCAGGGCACTTCACAGTGGGCCATTGCCGTGGTGACGGACCCCAGTGTCAGTAGAAAAACGAATATGCGCACAGTTTTCATAACATCCTCCGTTGCGGTTTTATCCAGCATATCACATTCGAAAATTCGCATAAATCAACGGACCAAAAACGGTCTTCCGGAAGCCGTCTGATGGGGTACAATGGGGGCAGATTTCTTTCGACGTAGCACATACATAATGATAAAATAATATCAATTTTGTGATTGGAGGAGCGGATGTATAAAACCATTTCCGTACCGGAGAACGGTGAGCGGATTGTCGTTCGGGATGGTGCGCTGCAGGTGCCGGATCAACCCATTATTCCCTTCGTGGAAGGGGACGGTACCGGCCCGGATATCTGGCGTGCCACCGTACGTGTGATTGACAGTGCCGTTGAAAAAGCATACGGCGGAAAACGGAAAATCCACTGGGTGGAAGTACTGGTCGGGGAAAAGGCGTTTAACGCGTTGGGTGAATGGCTGCCGGACGAAACACTGAAAGCACTGGACGAGTTCAAGGTGTCCATCAAGGGTCCGTTGACCACTCCGGTGGGTGGCGGCATCCGTTCGTTGAACGTTGCGTTGCGTCAGAAGCTGGACCTGTATGCCTGTGTCCGGCCGGTCCGGTACTTTGAAGGGGTCCCGTCTCCGGTGAAACGGCCGGAAGAAGTGGACATGATCATTTTCCGGGAAAACACCGAAGATGTATATGCCGGGATCGAATGGATGGCCGGTACCGATGACGCAAAGAAGGTACGGGATTTCCTGTTGAAGGAAATGGGTGTGACCAAGGTCCGGTTCCCGGATAGCTCCTCGTTCGGGATTAAACCGGTTTCCGAAGAAGGTTCCTCCCGTATCGTTCGGGCCGCGATCCGTCACGCGCTGAAGCACAATCGCAAGAGCGTAAACATGGTCCACAAGGGCAACATCATGAAGTTCACCGAGGGCGGTTTCCGCGACTGGGGCTATGCTCTGGCCAACGATCCGGAATTCCGGCCCTACGTGGTGACCCAGCGGGAAGCCTGGGCGTTGGACAACAAGGAATCCAACCCGGACCTGACCCTGCCGGAAAATGCCAAGATGATCGAACCCTGGTTTGATCAGCTGGATGAAGCCAAGCAGAAAACCATCCTGGCCGAAGTGGAAGCCACGTTGAAATTGTGGGACACCCACGGAAACGGCAAGTGGAAAAACATGGTCATGATCAAGGATTCCATCGCCGACATTACCCTGCAGCAGGTATTGACCCGGCCGAAGGAATTCGATGTGATTGCCACCATGAACCTGAACGGTGATTATATTTCAGATGCACTGGCGGCCCAGGTGGGCGGTATCGGTATCGCGCCGGGTGCCAATATCAACTATGAAACCGGACACGCCGTGTTCGAAGCTACCCATGGTACCGCCCCCAAGTATGCGGGCAAGGACATGGTCAACCCCAGTTCCCTGCTGTTGTCCTCGGTGATGATGCTGGAATATATGGGGTGGCAGGAACCGGCGGATATGATTGTCAGTGGCATTGAGCGTTCCATCGTCAACAAAACCGTGACCTATGATTTCCATCGGCTCATGGACGGAGCCACCAAGGTGAAGTGTTCCGAGTTTGGCGATCGGATTATTGAAAACATGTGACGTTTCAAATTAAGGAGACAGACATGGGCAGAAAGAAAATTGCATTGATTGGTGCCGGACAGATCGGCGGAACCATGGCGCACCTGGTAGCCACCAAGGAACTGGGTGACGTGGTATTGGTAGACATTGTGGACGGGATGCCCCAGGGCAAGGCACTGGACCTGTACGAGGGTACGCCCATCATCAACTCGGACTGCAAATTGATCGGCACCAACGACTATGCCGACATGGATGGCGCGGATGTATGCATCGTGACCGCCGGTGTTCCCCGGAAACCGGGTATGAGCCGGGATGATCTTCTGGAAGTGAACAAGAAGATCATGGAAGCGGTGGCGCCAAACGTGAAGAAATATGCGCCCAACGCATTTGTAATCGTGGTAGCCAATCCGCTGGATATCATGGTTCACCTGATGAAGAAGATCACCGGGTTCCCCAAGAACCGTGTCGTAGGTATGGCGGGCATGCTGGATGCCTCCCGGTTCAGTTCCTTTATCTCCATGGAAACCGGTTTGTCCGTGAAAGATATTCATACCATCGTGCTGGGCGGTCACGGGGATACCATGGTGCCCATGCCCCGCTATGCCAATATCAACGGTATTCCGCTGAGTCATTTCCTGTCCGAAGAAAAGATCGAAGCGATCGTGGCCCGGACACGGAAGGCCGGCGGTGAAATTGTGGGCCTGCTGAAAACCGGTTCCGCGTTCTATTCACCGGCGGAAGCTGCGGTGGAAATGGCGGCGTGCTATCTCCGGGATTCCAAGCGGGTGCAGCCCTGTGCCGCATACCTGGAAGGGGAATACGGGGTCAACGGTTTCTTCATCGGGGTGCCCATCATCATCGGTGCCGGCGGTGTGGAAAAGGTCATCGAACTGGATCTGAATGCGGAAGAACAGGAAATGTTCAACAAGTCGATCGACCATGTGAAACGGCTCATCGGTGAGCTGGAAGCAATGAACTAAGCGTTCCAAATCTCTGAAGGGGGGATGAATGGATATACTGAAGGACAATTCTTTCTTCAACCGGCGATTACACTCGCTGTTGGGTGTATTCCCGGTGGGGTTGTTCCTGTTGGAACATTTCTTCACCAACTCGTTCGCGTTGAAGGGTGCGGCTTCCTACAATGACAAGATTGCGTTCTTTGAATCATTACCTTATCTGATCGCAATTGAGATCGTGTTCATTTTCATACCGATCCTGTTCCATGGTATTTACGGGATGTACATTGTGTATACCGGCCAGGCCAACCAGTTGCAGTATGGCTATTTCCGCAACTGGATGTACATGATTCAGCGGGTGACCGGTGTGATCCTGCTGTTTTATATCGGCTGGCATGTGTATACCACGCGGATATCCCATTTTATCTTTGGAACCGAAGTGTCCTTCCAGTTGATCCAGGACATCATTGCCAGTCCGGTGGCGTTCTGGTGGATGGTCATCGGGGTTGTTTCCGCCTCTTTCCACTTTGCCAACGGCCTGTGGAGCTTCTGCATTGTCTGGGGCATCACCATCGGGCCAAAGGCACAGCAGCGGTTCGGATACCTGATGCTGGCGTTTGCTGTGGTGTTGTCCGGTGTTGGTATCTACGCGTTGACGGCGTTCATGGGTTGAGGAGGAACGGATGGCCAAACTAGATCTGAGTAAAAAGAAGATTATTGTTGTGGGTGGTGGTCTCGGCGGATTGTGGGCCACCTTGCGGATTGCGGAAGCCGGTGTCCCGGTAGATCTGTTCTCCCTCTTTGAAGTGAAACGGTCCCACTCGGCCTGTGCCCAGGGCGGCATTAACGCCTGCATGGACCTGAAGGGGCAGCGGGACTCGGTGTGGCAGCACATCGTGGACACCATCAAGGGCGGTGGCTACCTGGCCAATCAACCCCCCATCAAAACACTGTGCGAAGAAGCACCGGGACTGATCCGGGCGTTTGAGCGGATGGGTGTGACCTTTTCCCGTACGCCGGAAGGTCTCATGGACCTGCGGCTGTTCGGCGGGGTGAAGAACAAGCGCACCTGCTTCGCCGGTGCCAGCTCCGGTCAGCAGTTGCTGTACGGGGTGGACGAACAGGTCCGCCGCTATGAAGACCAGGGCAAAGTCAAGAAGTATGAGTGGTGGGAGTTCCTTTCGATTATCCAGGATGAAGCGGGTGTGTGCCGGGGCATCACCGCCATGGATCTGCGATCCATGGAAGTGAAGAGTTTCCCTGCGGACGCCGTGGTTCTGGCCACGGGCGGCCTGGGACTGGTATTCGGCCGGTCCACCAACTCCACCAACTCCACCGGTGCGGCAGCGGCCCGTGTCTATCAGCAGGGCGCCGAGTTCAGCAACGGCGAATTTATCCAGTTCCATCCCACCGGCATGCCGGGTGATGACAAGAACCGCCTGATGACCGAAGCCGCCCGCGGTGAAGGGGGACGGGTCTGGGTGCCGAAGGATCCCCATGATGCCCGTGATCCCATGACGATTCCCGAGGATGAACGCTTCTATTTCCTGGAGGAATGGTATCCGGCTTATGGCAACACGGTGCCACGTGATGTGGCGGCGCGTGCCATCTGGAAAGTGGTCAAGCACATGAATATGGGTCTGCGTGGCGAAGACCGGGTATACCTGGACCTCACCCATCTGCCCCGTGATTTCGTTGAACGGAGACTGGGTGCCATCCTGGATATCTACCAGACCTTCTCCGGTCAGCATCCCTGTGACACCCCGATGGAAATTTTCCCGGCGGTTCACTATTCCATGGGCGGTCTGTGGGTGGACTTCGAGAGGGATGACGATACCGGCGGCATGAAGTACAAAAGCCCCCGGAACCATCAGACCAGTATCCCGGGTTTGTTTGCCTGCGGTGAATGTGATGGTGCCTACCACGGTGCCAACCGCCTGGGCGCCAACTCCCTGCTGTCCGCGTCCTTCAGCGGCCGGGTGGCCGGCGAAGCGGCCGGTTCTTATGTGATCGGGCTGGGCAAATCCACAGCGGAACTGTCCTCCACCGTATTTGAAGGTGAACTGAAGCGCCAGCAGGACATCAATGACAGCCTGATGAAGCAGGAAGGTACCGAAAATGTCTTTACCCTCCATCGGGAACTGGGTGACCTGATGACCGCAAAGGTAGGTGTGGAACGGAACAATGCTCAGCTGGATGAGGCGCTTGAAGGGCTGAAAGAACTGAAAGAGCGTTCACACAACCTGAATCTCAATGACAAGCGGACCTGGTCCAATACCACGCTGGCCTATGCAAGACAGGTGCAGGATATGGTGGTGCTGGCCGAGGTCATTGCCAAGGGTGCCCGGATGCGGGATGAATACCGTGGTGCGCATTACAAGCCGGAATTTGAAATTTCCATTCCGGAAGGAAAATTTCCGGGCGACCCCGAATGGGATGAGTATGTGGGCAAGTGGAAAGCCAACAATGACAAGTGGTTAAAATCCACAATTGCCAAGCATACCGAGGACGGACCGGAAATCAGTTACCGGGATGTGGATACGTCGATTTTCCCGCCTGAAAAACCACGGGATTACCGGTAAGGGAGGTGGATGATGAAAGATATGATTCGTTTCAAGATCAAGCGTCAGGATTCCCCCGATTCATCCCCCTACTGGCAGGAGTTTCATATCCCGTATAAGCCGGGGCACAATGTGGTTTCGGCCCTGATGTATATCCGGGAAAACCCGGTGACCGCGGACGGTAAGACCGTGGAGCCGGTGATCTGGGAATGCAACTGCATGGAAGAAGTGTGTGGTGCCTGCACCATGATCATCAACGGCATGGTGCAGCAATCCTGTTCCGCGCTGATTGATGATCTGGAACAGCCCATCAAGCTGGAGCCCATGTCCAAGTTTCCGGTGGTCCGGGACCTGATGGTGGACCGCAGCCGGATGTTTGACAATCTCCGGAAGGCCAAGGCCTGGGTTGATATTGACGGCAGCTGGGACGTACACGAAGGGTCGCCCCGGATTTCCCAGGAGGAATGGGACCTGAACTATATCTTCAGCCGGTGCATGACCTGCGGCTGCTGCCTGGAAGTCTGTCCACAGTTTGATAAGGGCAATGAATTCGTGGGCGCCCAGGTGATTGGCCAGGTGCGGTTGATGAATGCCCATCCCACCGGAAAATTCCAGAAGGAAGGCCGTCTCCATGCCCTGATGGGGAAGGGCGGCATTGCCGAATGCGGCAACGCCCAGAACTGCCTGGAAGCCTGCCCCAAGGACATTCCGTTGACCACCGGTATTGCGGAAGTGGGACGGGATGTGACCCGGCAGGTATTGAAAGACTGGTTCAAAAAGTAGACGAACCGGAACAAGAAATGAAAAGGCCGCCTCAAGGGGCGGCCTTTTTTGTGCTAATCGGTTCGCTGCATCAGGAAAAAGACGTAACCATAATGATCATGGTAGGTCTCATACATCCGGATTTCTTCTGCAAACATTTCATGGACGGTCCGGGCGTCCGGACTGTTGCCGTGTCGTTTCAGCATTGCATCCATGGATCGTTTCATGTGATGGTAGAAGTTTTCATTCCAGGCCTCGGTGGGCAGGGTGAAATGGTCGATAAGCCGATAACCGCAGGTTTCGATCAAGGCCAGGTTTCCCCGTGTTTCCATGATCGCCGGATATTCCGCATGCCACCACCTTGCGATTTCTGCCGGCCGTTCCGGGGTGAGCCAGCAGGCCTCGGTGACCGCCATACATCCACCCGGCTTCAGCAATCGACGCCAGCGTTTCAGGCCGGCTTCGAAGCCGATGTTGTAGATGGCCCCTTCGGACCAGATCAGGTCAAACGACCCGTTCGGAAAATCCGGTTCCGACATGGAGGCCCGGGTGGTTCTGACCCGGTCCGACAGTCCGGTGTCTGCAGCCTTGTCGGCCAGTAACTTCAGCATTACCGCATCCAGGTCCATGGCGGTGATATGCCCGCAACGGGGTGCAAGTGCCAGGGTCGAGGCCCCGGTACCGCATCCCATGTCCAACACAATGGGATTCGGTGGTAAAAGCGGTTTCAACTGATTAAATGCCTGCAGGGTGCACCTGTCCATACCGGGCCCTTGCCGGGGCATGGCGTGGAAAACCTCGTAAAACAGTTCCATGTCTGTGCTCCTCCAACTGGCTCCGGATTTCCGTCTGGAATCATCATACCGGATGACAGCTGCGCTGTGCTATTGTGGGTTCATCTTCCTTTTTATTTCGCTTTTGCGGTTGAATGAGGTATAACGGACTGTTCATTGTGTCATGGTGATGATCGCCGGCACCGATGAGCCGCCATCACCCATAAGGACGTGACCCATGAAATCATTGGAAGCATTTCTCGCCCTGGGACTCAGCGAAGAGACCCTGAAGGCATTATCCAAGAAAGGGTTTGAAGAACCCACCCCCGTTCAGAAAGAAACCATCCCCCTGCTGATGGCAGGTGAAGTGGATGTCATCGCCCAGGCCCAGACCGGTACGGGCAAAACCGCAGCGTTCGGTCTGCCCCTGATTGAACGGCTGACACCACGTGCCGGGCATATCCAGGCGCTGGTGTTGACCCCCACCCGGGAACTGGCCATCCAGGTTGCTGAGGAAATCAACGCGCTGAAAGGTAAGCGGAAACTGGAAGTGGCGCCCATCTATGGTGGGCAGGCATTTTCGGAACAGTTCCGCCGGTTGAAGAAAGGCGTGGACATTGTGGTCGGTACACCGGGTCGGGTGATTGATCATATCGGTCGGGGCAGTCTGAAAGTGGACCGGTTAGCCTACATGATCCTGGATGAAGCCGATGAAATGCTCAACATGGGTTTCCTGGAAGACGTGGAAACCATCCTTGAATCAACCCCGTTTGAAAAACGGATGCTCATGTTCTCGGCCACCATGCCGGACCGGATCCGCAAGCTGGCGGAACGGTTCATGGGGGAATACAAGCTGGTTTCGGTGGGCCAGAAGCAGATGACCACTGACCTGACGGATCAGATCTACTTTGAGGTCAACCAGGCGGACAAGTTTGAGGCACTCTGCCGGATCATTGATATTGAACCGGAATTCTACGGGCTGGTGTTCCTGCGCACGAAGGTGGAGACCGAACAGGTGGGTAACCGGCTCACCGACCGCGGGTATCACGCGGAATTTCTGCACGGGGATATTTCCCAGGCCCAGCGGGAACGGATCCTGAACAAGTTCCGGAAAAAGCGGATCAACATCCTGGCGGCCACCGATGTGGCGGCACGGGGAATCGACATCCAGGATCTGACCCACGTGATCAACTATTCATTGCCCCATGATCCGGAATCCTACGTCCACCGGATCGGCCGTACTGGAAGAGCGGGGCGGGAAGGGACCGCCATCACGTTTGTGACACCGGCGGAATATCGCAAAATCGGCTTTATCAAGCGGGTGGCCCGCACCGATATCCGCAAGGAAGAACTGCCGGAAGTGCAGGACATCCTCCGGGCCAAGTCCGACCGGATCCAGGGTGAAATCCTGGACGTGCTGGAGCAGGATGATTATGAGACCTTCTACGAGATGGCGGAATCCCTGCTGGACCACCGGGATTCCCGGGAAATCCTGGCGGCGACCCTGAAGCATGCGTTCAAGGGAGAGTTGGACGAAAGCAACTATAGTGAAATCCGCAAGATCCGGGTAGACCGAAAGGGCAAGGCACGGCTGTTCGTGGCCAAGGGCCGGGCGGATGGCATGACCATTCCCAAGGTGCTGGACCTGATCCTGTCAAAGGTGCGGATGGACAGCCGGGACATCCGGGACGTCCGTATCTATGAAAAATTCTCCTTCATCAATGTGCCGTTCCGCGAGGCGGAACTGATCCTGGAAAGTTTCCGGTCTGACCGGAAGAAAGGGAAGGCGCCGTTGGTTGTGAAAGCCAGGCCCAAAAAAGACTGACCGGCGTGATATCCTGTGCGCACAAGCTGAGCTGGGGGGTAACCATGAAGAAGATCCTGATGATGCTGCTGCTCCTGGCGGGCACCATGGTGTCGGCCGTGGAATTCGAGGTCGAAACCACGGTCAACAGCCAGTATGTCTGGCGGGGAATTGTATTGAATGATCACATGGTCTTTCAGCCGGGCGTGACGGTTTCCCATAACGGTTTTTCCTTGAACGTTTGGGGCAACATGGATCTGACGGATGATTATGACCATGAATTCGAGTTCAACGAACTGGATTACACCCTGTCCTATGACTGGTCCACGTCCGCTGTTTCCTGGTCGACCGGTCTGATTTCCTACACGTTCCCGAATACGGAATTCACATCCACCATGGAAGCCTACATCGGTTTCTCCCTGGATAAGGTCCGGTTCAATCCGTCCGCCACGCTGTACTATGATTTTGACGAAGTGGAAGGATTTTACCTGGAACTGTCCGGTTCCCATGAGTTTGAAACTGGACTCTGCCTGGGATTGAAGCTGGGATACGCGTCGGAAGACTATGTGGCCGGTTATTTCGTGGTGGAAGGTGAAGCGGATGGGTCATTCACCGATTATGCGGTGACCCTGGACTATCCCGTGGCACTGAAATATGGTGAATTGAACTTCAATGTAACCTGGAGCAACCTGGTGGATTCCGATCTCCATTCGCCGGGTTTTGAAGCGGACGACGGCAACCTGACCGTTGGTGTCTGCTGGTCCCATTC
>CAZDKZ010000034.1:0-23682 GCA_964506215.1 uncultured Holophagae bacterium | reverse complement strand
CATGACCCGATCCGGACTTCCGTGAAATACCTGGAGATCCAGCCCGCGTTCCTGCAACTGCGTCTTCAACTGCTTCACCCAGTGGAGAATGAACGCCGGACGGGTGTCATCCGGAACCAGCCTATCCAGAATATTGTTGTCAAAAATAAATATGGGCAGCACTTTACCCGCAGATGACGCCAGCACCGTATTATCCAGTAGCCGCAGGTCCCGTCGAAACCACAATACGTCAATCATGAGAAACCCCGGTTTCCCGTTCCCGAATCGCCTGCCGGACGGCATCCTTATAACACATGGGTCGGATGTGGGAGAAATGCCGCTCCGCTTCCCGGGTATCCGCCACCACCGGATGCACCACCCCTTGAATCAGGGGCACAGCCAGTGAATTGGGAATTGGTGTAACCAGCCCTACCCAGAGCGCAGCCAGGGTCGGCGCCAGTACCGGAACCGGAATAATCAGCCGGCGGAGTCCCGCCACCTGCGCATACTGGCGCATCATGTCCTTAAAGGTCAGTACATCCCCGCCGATATCCACAATGCCCAGTGGCGGCTTATCGATAACATCAACCAGGTAGGCCAACACGTCGGTTATCGAAATGGGCTGGACCGGATTGGACACCCATTTGGGGGTGATCATCACCGGTAACCGCCGGGTCAGGTAACGGACCATATCATAGGAGGCTGAGCCAATACCGATAATGGGACCCGCCCGAAACTCGGTCACACGGCAATGCTGTCGCAGAATGTCACCCACTTCGGCCCGACTGGCCAGGTGTCGCGAAACGTCCGCATGTTCCGGCAACAATCCACCGAGGTAGATCACATGGGACAACCGGCTGGCAGACATTGCGAAGTTTTCTGCAAGTTCCCGATCCGCCCGGGCGAAAGCACCATGTCCGGTCATCGAGTGGATCAGATAATAGGCAATATCAACATCGCGAAGCGCTTCCTGCACAACCCCGACGCGGGAAGCGTCGCCGGTTACCACATCGATTTTCTGAAACCACTCCCTTTCCGCTATGGATGACGGATTGCGCACCAGCACCCGGACCTGGATCCCCCGGGCCAACAGTCGTGGTACAAGCTTTCCACCGACATAGCCGGTCGCACCGGTAACCAGCACAGTTGCCATGTATCATCCCTTCAGCTATAAGAATGCTGTCTGCAGTGTAACACGGAACCACAACAGGCAAACCCCTGGTTTAATTGCGTGTAAACAGAATTTTACAGCCAGAACCGGTGTACATTTTTCTTTACAACCCCAGGCACTGATTTCCAATTTATTTTCTTATGTTTGAATAATGGCATATCCCGTGCAAACCACACAACCCGAATCCATCTGCTGGAGGTCAGTATGAACCTGACGGAATTTGTTGTGAGTTTGTCCATCGCGTCCATTGTTACCATGTCCGGATTCGGTGTCGCACACAAGGTTTCTGTTTACCGGGTGGAAGGGGCCGCTATGCGGTTCTTCAGCCTGATGAACCAGTCCCGATCCGCCGCCATGAGCAGCGGGGCGTATGCTGGCCTGTATATCGCGTCCGACCCGGAAAGCGGCCACACCATGGTCTACCGGGTCCGGGACGGAAATGGCAACGGACTGCGCAGCCGGGAAATTGAAGCGGGCATTGATCATCAACTGGGACTGGGTATGTGCCTGGAAAAGGATTTCCGGGGCGTGGAAATGGTATTGAAGGGATTCGGGTCCGGAAAGATCATCTCCTTTTCCCCACGGTTCAAATCTTCCACCGGGTCCATCTACTTCAGCAACGGTGACCCGATGGAAAGCAGCATCCGCATCAAGTTATTCGGTGTCTCCACCATCACCCGGCCCATGCGCGTCTTTCCGGATGGAAAGGAGGAACCCTTATGATATCCCCATGGCTGTCCCTCCACCGGATGCAGGGGGCCTCCCGACGTGCCAAGAAAAATGCCCTGGATGCCGGCGGCAACGACCCGAAACGCGCCATCCGGCTGCTCCGGGACAATGGATGTCGGCTGGACACCAGGGGAGATCGGAACGTCTTGCAGCAATTGCGCGAAATGGACGGCTGGATCGTCGGTTTCGGCGAACTGGGATTCCCCCCCATGCTTCGGGAAATACCGGACCCGCCCATGTGTCTGTTCGGCGTTGGCAATCCCCGATTGCTGACAAATCCCGCTGTGGCCTTTGTGGGAACCCGGCGATGCACCCAGTACGGACGGAACGCCTGCCGGTCACTGGTCTCGGGCTTCCAGGGTTCGGATGCGGTAATTGTCAGCGGAATGGCCGCCGGGATCGACAGTTGTGCCCACCAGAACGCCCTGCACCTGGACATTCCAACCGTAGCCGTGCTGGGAACCGGGATCGACATCTGCTATCCCCGTCACAACCGAAAACTGTACGATACGATCCGCCGGACTGGAACCGTCATCACCGAGTATGACCCCGGAACACCACCCTCCCCACGCCGGTTCCCGATCCGCAACCGGATTATCAGCGGTATGAGCAAGGGGGTGGTAGTTGTGGAGGCACGGGAGCGTAGTAGAGCCATGATCACCCTGCGGCTGGCACTGGAACAGAACCGGGAAGTGTTCGCTGTTCCGGGACGGACATTCGACAAGGCCTCATCTTCCACAAACCGGGCCATCCAGCGGGGAGAGGCCAAACTGATAATTTCGACAACAGATATTGTAGAAGAGCTGTCCGGGTTTGACATCTCCACAAAATCTGCTACAGTCGTTCCCGAATCTTCGGGTGGTATCCTGGATGTATTGCTGGAATCACCCCGAAGTATTGACGAACTGGTACTGATGACCCACAGTTCGCGTGAACAGATTCTGATGGAAGTGACCATGTTGGAACTTACCGGCAGTATTGAACGGAACGGGGCCGATCGGTTCAGAAAGAGGTAGAGATGGCGAAAAAACTACTCATCGTGGAATCACCGGCAAAATCGAGAACCATCTCCCGGTACCTGGGAAAAGATTTCCAGGTGCAGGCAACCATGGGACACATTATTGATCTGCCCAAGTCCAAGCTGGGTGTGGAGATCGAGCAGGACTTTGAACCGGATTATGAAGTCATTCCAGAAAAGCGCAGCGTCGTCACCGACCTGAAACGGAAAGCAGCCAAGGCGGAAGAAATCTACCTGGCCGCTGACCCGGATCGAGAAGGGGAAGCCATCTGCTGGCACCTGAACCAGATCCTGAAGAAAAAAGGTCGTCAGATTTATCGCGTTACCTTTAATGAAATCACCAGCAACACCATTAAGAATGCTGTTGCCAACCCCGGTGAAATTAATGATGACAAGTTCCAGGCCCAGCAGACACGCCGGATCATTGACCGGCTGGTGGGTTACAAAGTCTCTCCACTCTTATGGGATAAGGTGAAACGGGGTCTGTCGGCTGGCCGGGTTCAAACGGTTGCATTGCGAATTATCTGTGAACGGGAAAAACTGATCCGGGCATTCAACAAGGAAGAATACTGGACCATCAACGGTGTTTTTGAAACGGAGCGGGGGGAAGAACTGCCCGCCCGTCTCACCGCAATTGAAGGAAAGAAAGTCCGTGTCGGGAACCCGAAAGCAAAGATCGCAGTCGCATCCGAGACAGAAGCCAAAGCGATTGTTGATCTCCTCAGCAAAGCTGATTTTGAAATCAGCCAGGTGGCCCGGAAAGAGAAGAAACGGCACCCGTTGCCCCCGTTCATTACGTCCAAAATGCAACAGGAAGCCGCCCGGCTCCTGGATTTTCCGGTTAAGAAGACCATGCGTGTGGCCCAGGGACTGTATGAAGGAAAGGAAATCGGTTCGGACGGACCGGTCGGTCTCATCACTTACATGCGCACCGACTCCACCCGGGTTGCGGCCACGGCCATTTCCCAGGTACGGGACTATATTGGAGAATCACTGGGGACGGAACTGCTGCCGGCCAAACCCAATTTCTATGGCAAGAGCAACGCGGCGCAGGATGCCCATGAAGCGATCCGGCCGACCAATGTTCAATTGACACCGGACGCTATCAAACAGCACCTGTCCAGGGATGAGTTCAATCTGTACCGGCTGATCTGGAACCGGTTTGTCGCCTCCCAGATGATTTCCGCCATCATGGAAGAAACCACGGTGACGGTCAGCGCAAAGGGACATGATTTCACCACGGCAGGAACGGTTGTCGTCGAACCGGGTTTCACCCGCGTGTACAATCCGGGAATCGCCAAGGACAAGCTCCTTCCCCAGGTAAACACCGGCGAAGCCGCCAAACTGAACGAATTGCAGAAAGAACAGAACTTTACAACACCGCCAAACCGCTTTACTGAAGCCACGCTGGTGAAGGAACTGGAAAGCAACGGTATCGGTCGTCCCAGCACCTATGCCACCATCATCTCGGTCATTCAGAACAGGGCCTACGTGGAGATGCAGGAAAAGAAGTTTCATCCCACACCGCTGGGCGAACTGATTAATGACCAGCTTGTGGCTGCGTTCCCGGATCTCTTCGAAGTGGGGTATACCGCCGATCTGGAAAAACAACTGGACAGCATTGAGCAGGGAGGGATGGCCTGGCTGGGCATGCTGCAGGCATTCTACAAGAAATTCGCGGCCCAACTGGACCAGGCCGGCGACAACATGGTCAACGTTAAGGTTGACGGTATTCCGACCGATCAGAAATGTGACAAATGTGAAAAGGGAAAGATGGTCATCAAGGCCGGCAAATATGGCCTGTTCCTGTCCTGTGACCAGTATCCGGACTGCCGGAACACACGGGAACTGGAAGGGAATGGAACAGAAGAAACGGAAAAAGAATGTCCGGAATGCGGCAAGCCACTGGTCCTGAAATCGGGCAGATACGGCAAATACTATGAGTGTTCAACATACCCCGATTGCAAGCACCGGATGTCAGCCAGGAACGGCGAAACCAAAACCCTGGACAAGCCCTGCCCCAAGTGCGGCAAACCGCTTGTGGAACGCCAGGGCCGATACGGGAAATTCGTCGCCTGCTCCGGCTACCCGGAGTGTAAACATATTGAAAACGGGAACAAGGAGCTGGACATGGCCTGCCCCACCTGCAAGGAAGGAAAGGTCGTCCGCCGACGCAGCCGCAGGGGAAAATTCTTCTACGGATGTTCCCGGTATCCCGATTGTGACTGGGTTTCCTGGACCGATCCCAGCAAACCGGACGGGAAAAAGAAAAAATCCACCAGTTAGCCCGGTGGAAACATAAAAAATCTTTGTCAACATCCACCCGTTGCACTATAATGTGAAACCTGAGATGAGACGTCCAAGGAGGATTGCGCCATGAAAAAGGACATACACCCGGATTATAATGAAGTTAAAGTTACCTGCGCATGCGGAAACAGCTTCAAAACCCGGTCAACCAAGAAAGAAATTACAGTAGAAATCTGTTCTGCATGTCATCCGTTCTTTACCGGCAAGCAGAAGCTGGTGGATGCCGCCGGCCGCGTTGAAAAATTCAATCGCCGTTTCGGCAACAAGGGGCAGAACTGATCCATCCCTATGTTCGACAAGCTATCGGGCATTGAAACGGAATTTGAACAACTGACCTCGCAGTTGAGTGATCCTGAAGTAATTCAGGATCATTCACTTTTTCGGAAGCTGTCCAAGCAACATGCCGACATGGAGCCCCTGGTGCAGGCCTGGCGCTCCTACAACGATCTGAAGCAACAGATCGCGGACACCCGGGACATGTTGAACGACACCCGCATGGATCGGGACATGAAAGAACTGGCCGAAGAAGAGCTGACCGCCCTGAAACAGGAACAGGAAAGGATTGCAGCAGAACTGAAAATCCTGCTGATTCCCAAGGATCCCAACGACGAACGGAACGTGGTCCTGGAAATTCGGGCCGGCACCGGCGGAGAAGAAGCCGCATTGTTCGCAGCCGAGATCTTCCGGATGTACACCCGGTACGCGGAAGCCAAACGCTGGAACGTGGATATCATGGATATCAACCAGACCGGCGTGGGCGGAACAAAGGAAGTGGTCGCTGTCATTGAGGGCAAAGGGGCGTTTTCCCGGCTCAAGTATGAATCCGGTGTGCACCGTGTTCAACGGGTCCCTCAAACGGAATCCGGCGGCCGCATCCATACGTCGGCTGTAACCGTAGCCGTATTGCCGGAAGCGGACGATGTCGCTATTGATATCGCCGAAAAGGACCTGCGGGTGGACCGGTATTGTTCATCGGGACCCGGTGGACAAAGTGTCAACACCACCTATTCCGCGATCCGGATTACCCACATCCCCACCGGACTGGTGGTCACCTGCCAGGATGAAAAATCCCAGATCAAGAATCGGGAGAAGGCCATGCGGGTGCTCCGTGCCCGTCTGTACGAGATGGAAGAGCAGAAACGACAGCAGGAAATTGCGGAAAACCGGAAAAGTCAGGTGGGCTCCGGAGACCGCAGCGAAAAAATCCGCACCTACAACTTTCCCCAGAGCCGGATAACCGATCATCGCATCGGCAAAACGATTCATCAACTGACCGCTTTCATGGATGGGGAATTGGATGACATTATTGATGCATTGACCGCTCACTACCAGGCGCTTGCCATGCGGGAAACCAGCGGCACCAACTGATTCCATCAGCCATGGACAGCCGTAACCGGTTTCGCAACTTCCAACAAGAACTGACACAAATACTGAAGAACGCGGGAATTGAACAGCCCGAACGGCAGGTTCTGTCTCTCATGGGGCATGTCACCGGTAAACCACTGATCCACCTGCTTACCGGAGATGTTTCCCTGTCACCGGACAGTATCACCCGGCTGCGTGAATTGGTAACACGCCGGGCCTCGGGAGAGCCCCTGCAATACCTGGTCGGCACTGCCCCATTCTGGAAACACACCTTCCGGGTTGCCCCTGGTGTGCTGATCCCGCGACCGGAAACGGAACACATCCTGGAACTGTTCCTGGACGAAACCAGACCCGGTTTTACAGGCACCGTGGTGGATTGCGGAACCGGTTCCGGTAATATTGCCATCAGCGCAGCCCTGGAACGTCCCCATGCCAGGATTCTGGCAACGGACCGATCCACAGCAGCCCTTGCCGTCGCGGAACAGAACAGGAACCAACTGGGAGCATCCAACCTCTCGCTTATTCATGGGGACATGCTCGAAAGTATCGGTCGAAAAACCGTGGACATGGTGCTGTCCAACCCGCCTTACATTGATCCCGCAGACCGCGGATCCCTGCAACCTGAGTTGGATCATGAACCGGAACAGGCCCTGTTTTCTTCACCGGATGGATTAACCCATATCCGCAGACTGATCACCGATTCCAGCCGGATTTTGAAGAAAAGCGGTCTGTTGATTTTTGAGTTCGGGTATAATCAGGGCCAGGCAATTCGCGATATTGTATCCGAACAGTCTTTTGACTGCGAGTTGTGCATTACCAGAGACTTGAGGGGAGTGGAGAGAATTGGACGGATTGAATTCCACTGAAAAACTGACGATTATCGGCGGCAATCAACTGACCGGCCACGTTCGCGTATCCGGTGCAAAAAACGCAGCCCTGCCCCTGATTGCATCTGCCATCCTTTCCGAAGAAGGGTTACAGCTGGAAAATGTACCGGATGTGAAAGATGTCCGCACGCTACTTGCCGCCCTTCAACGACTGGGCGCACGGGTGTCGTTTGACGGCAAGACCGGCAGCCTGAACCTGGAAACCGCCGATGTCAGACCCAATGAAATCCCGTACGACATCGTGGGCCGCATGCGGGCTTCCGTCCTGCTCATGGGACCACTCCTGGGCCGCTTCGGTGAAGCCCACGTGTATACACCTGGCGGTTGCGCCATCGGATCCAGACCCATCAATGAACATATTCACGCGTTCAATCGGCTGGGCGCCGACCACCGCATTGATTCCGGGTTTGCCATTCTACGGGCCGGCAAACTGGCCGGCGGACACATTCCGTTTGACCGGGTCACCGTAACCGGAACAGAAAACGCGCTGATGGCAGCCGTCCTTGCCGATGGGACCACGGTAATCGAAAACGCAGCGACCGAACCGGAAGTGGTCGACCTCTGTCATTGCCTGACCGCCATGGGCGCACAAATTGAAGGGGTCGGAACGGGCATGTTGACCGTACAAGGGGTTTCCAGTCTGTCCCGCACCCGGCACGCAGTGATTCCGGACCGCATTGAAGCCGGCACCTACATGGTTGCAGTCGCGGCGACCCATGGGGATGCTGTCCTCAAGAACGTGCGACCGGACCATCTCAGGAATCCCATTGCCAAGCTCACTGCAGCAGGGATTGCGGTAGACGTCACCGACAATACCGTTCACGTCAAAGCCACCAACGGGATCCAGTCCGTTGATATTGAAACAGCACCCTACCCGGGTTTCCCAACGGATCTCCAGGCCCAGTTTATGGCATTAATGACACAGGCGGATGGCGTTGCACTGATCAAGGAAACCATCTTTGAAAACCGGTTCCAGCATGTACAGGAGTTGAGCCGCCTGGGCGCCAGTCTGCAGATTGACGGAAACCGCGTGATTGTCCGGGGCGGCAGCCAATTGCAGGGCGCCGAAGTCATGGCTACGGATTTACGGGCGAGCGCTTCCTTGGTAATCGCCGGCCTGGCAGCCAGCGGCAAGACAACCGTACATCGGATCTATCACCTGGATCGGGGATACCACTGCTTTGATGAAAAACTCAAGGGACTGGGGGCCCGGATCAGTCGCCAGCCGGAATAATCTTCTCTGCCTGTTTCCGCAACAACTGCCACTCATCCTGTTCAGACCTGAGATTCAACGCCGTCAGGTGATTTTGAACATGGCCCAGCGCAATGGGGATGGCGGGAACAAACCACTGTTTCCCCAGCTTCAAGCCAAAATAGCAGAACGTCCCCAACGCCTTCAATGAGCGCTGAAGAGCAGTCCATCGAAATCCCGGCTGATCCAGTTGGGCCGCAAATGCAGGCCGTTCTGCCGAAAGGTCCACATAGTTGTCAAACAGGAGTGAAGACAGGTCATAACCGTCCGGTGCCAGCCGCGTATCCTGGAAATCAATCAGGCAAAGCCCACCCTCTTTCACCAGGATATTCCTGAAATGGAGATCCCGATGGGCCAGACGCTGCGACAAGTTCCCGGTCTGCTCCAGTACCAATGCACAGAGCCGATCAACCGGTTCCATGTCTGCGCCGTTGAAAATGGTGTCACCCGCATGGGTTATCATAAACGTCAATTCGTCTGCCAGCGGGACCGGAGCAGACCGATATTCACTGTTCCCATCCGCCATCTTTGCTATTCGCGGGATCCAGCTCACAACCTCCCGGACAACAGCCAGGCGGGATTCACGGTCACACTGTGAGACCAGATAATCAACACCATGCTGGTCTCCCCAGTCTTCCAGTATCATGGATCGTGACGTGCGATCCACTTCAATTACCCCGGGAACTGTGAGTCCCGCATCCCGGTACCGCTGGTGCCAGAACAGGAAATTATCGAATGACGCCATGCTGTCCGCCGGATATTGAACCAGGATATGTCCTTCGCCCCGGAAATAGGCCCGGCTGGATGCGTCCCCCTTCAACCGTGTATATCCGGCAGGACTGCTGTCACCTGTCATCCCATTTCACCGGTTTCCGCCATGGACCGGTATCCGTCCACCGTGATGATCAGATGATCACGAAGATGAATATCCAGTAAGGCGGCTGCCTTTAGCAGACGCGCTGTCAGGCGTCTGTCTTCCGGACTGGGGCTGGTGTTACCGGAGGGATGATTGTGTGCCACGATCAGGTCGGAAGCGCCGAGTGCAAGACACTGTTTCATGATTTCCGACACAAATACCGGCGCAGCACTGTGATTTCCCCGGAACATTTCCTGCATCTCAATCAAACTGCCATGGGGGTCCAGAAACAGTACGCAGAACCGCTCACTGCCATCATGTGCCATATGCGTCCGCAGATATTCATATACTTCTTCCGGCGACTGGAACCGATTCTGATTGCACTTCAATTTGCTTTTGAAATATCGTCGGGAAAGTTCCATAACCGTTGCAAGCGCCGTCGCTTTGGCCGCACCCACTCCCCGAATTGCCATCAGCTGGCCAATGTCTTTCTCAAACAATCCGTGAATACCGCCGGTCTCGTGGAGAATGGTATCCGCCATGTCTACAACGCTCTGTTCCCTGGTTCCGGTCCGCAGCAATATTGCCACCAACTCACCGTCTGTCAGTGAATTGGCACCCAGTGCCAGGAGCCGTTCTCTCGGTTTCATGCGATGATGCACCCCTCTATTTTCTCATCCTTCAAGACATGACCACTGAAAATGACGGCATCCCGGATTTCAGCCCCCGCTTCTACCCGTGCGCCCGGATACAACACAGCATTTTCCAACCGGGCCATGGAGCTTACACTTGCGCCGGGATATATGGTGGAGGATTCCCCCGAAACCAGTCGATGAACTTTCAACAGACCACTCCGAGTGCCGCCGTCCACCCAGTCCCCATCATGGATAACGAATCCCAGCTTACCTTCCCGGACCAGGGCACGAAACGCCGGCACGATATCCGGACCCGTCAACCATTTGATAAACGTGGGTGAAACGGCATACATCCCCGTAAACATCAGGGGACCTTTCCCGATTTCCATAATCTTATTTCCGGAAACCGTAATTCCGGTCGCGCTGCTGCCAGCCGGTTTCCGCCACAGTACCAGTGTCACCGGTCTATCGTCAGCAAGATGCTGCTTCACCAGGCGCATGATCAACCCATCCGACCCGTCAAATATGGCATCACAATTGATCACGACCAGGGGCCGATCCAGAAAGTCGCCCAGATTCATCAGATATCCGCCGGTTCCCAGTATCGTCTTTTCATGAAAACAGGTCAGATTGTTTTGAAGCGCATATTGGTTTATCTGTTCAGCATGATGATGGGCATTGATCCCAAGATGACGGATTCCCGACCCGCTCAGCAAGTGCAAAGCGCGATCCGCCAGTACACCATCCGGCAACGGGACCAGCGCTTTTGGAACATGATCGGTAATGGGTTTCAGGCGCGTGCCGAAACCGGCCGCCAGGATGAATCCCCCCACATCCGGTTTCATGACGTTCAGATATTGAAGAACATGCCGTCCTGGAGAATGGTCAAATCCAACTGGTCAATCTCCGAACGGATTTCTTCCGCAAACTGTGGTTTCAGATGATAGATGTACACCTTGACATCATCTTCCAGCTTATCCAGTTGCACTGCCAGCGAACTGCTGGAAAAATGCCGGCTTCGAACCGCAAGGTCCTCCATCCTGGCAGGGAAAGAGCATTCCGTTATCAACGCCGTAACATCATCACGGCCGTTGATGTAGTTCCACAATGCATCGGTTTTCCCCGTATCCGATGAAAACACCAGCCCGCTTCCGTTCTGCGAGACGTGGCACCCGGCGGAACCTTTCAGATGGTTCACCGGCAACGCCGTTACTGTATAGTCCCCCACCTGGACGGGTTCCAGGTATTCCATCTGCTGGAAACGCAATGCGGGATCTTCCGGATTCGGTATCTTTGTGAAGTCCGGCCAGATTACACCGTTAAAAATGTTCTCCATCAGAAACCGAAGGGTATCGCCGGTTGCATGAACCGTGAGATATTGACCGTGCAATGACTTGTTGTCTACCAGAAGCGGCAGTTCACCCACGTGGTCCATATGCACGTGTGACAGGAATACATGTTGAATCTTCAGTTGCTTTTCCAACGTCAGACCCGTGCAGACCGATCCGGCATCCAGCGCCAGTGCATCGTCCACGAGAAACGTTGTCAACTTGTGGGCAACGGTCTTGCCGCCCGCTGTTCCGATGGCGCTAACCCGCATCTGACCGCTCCTCGATCGCCGCCAGGAAAGCCGCCACAATTTCCGGATCAAACTGGGTACCGGCGTTCCGTTTCAGCTCTGCCGTTGCAGCTGCCGTGGACATTCCCTTCCGGTAAGGCCGATCGGTTGTCATGGCATCAAACGTGTCCGCAACCGCGATAATCCGCGCAAACAGCGGGATCTCCTCCCCTTTGAGTCCATGGGGATAACCGGTACCATCCAGTTTTTCATGGTGAAACAGGATGCCGTCAATCACCTTGCTGAGTGAGGATATTTTCTGCACAATTTCAGCCCCGAGAATGGTGTGCTCTTTCATCTTTTCAAATTCGTCACACTCCAGCGGTCCTTCTTTGTTCAAGATCTTGTCCCGTACGCCGATCTTGCCAATGTCATGCAGAATACCGGAAAGTGCCAGCCATTTCCGTTCGGCCGGTTCAATTCCAATCCTGTCCGCAATCATCAGGGAATACCTGGTGACCCTGCGGGTGTGCCCCGCGGTGTACCGGTCCCGTTTTTCAATTGCATCCGCCAAGGCCAGTGACGTTTCCATGAATGTCTGTTCCAAATCTTTGAAAAGCCTCGCATTAACTAAAGCTGTTGCGATGGGGATTGCCATCATCCGCGCACATTCAAGATCATGCCTGTTGAACACCCCCCCATCGACCTTGTTGATCAGCTGGACAACCCCCACCACCTTGTCCCGGAACATCAGGGGGACAGAAAGAATGGAACGGGTATGAAAGTGGGTTTTTTCATCCACACGTACCGACCATAGTCCGGATTGTTCAACATCCTCTATCATAACCGGTTCGCCTGTCGCAGCCGTGTGACCCACAACACCTTCTCCAATTTTCAGTTTAATTTCCCTTACCTTCTCACTGTCTTCGCCCCGGACGACCCGGAAGGCAAGTTCCTGCCGGTTTTCATCCAGCTCCCAGACAGAACTGCGCTCCGCCCCGATCACTTCTTCCAGGTAAGTCATGGCATTGGTGAGAATATAATCCAGCTCCAGGGAAGCATTCAGCTTCTCCCAGATATCCAGCAGGGTACTGTAAAAAGAAGAGCTGAGCAGATCAGTCGTCATAGTCCCTGTACCAGCCGGGCAATGCGCCACTTCTCCTGGCTTCCTTGAACAGATCCTGCTTCTCTGCTCTCAGGACAGCCAGTTGTTTTTCGGTCCGCTCCTTGATTTCGTTCAACTGGTCAATGTCCTCATTCAATCGACGACGGGCCAGTTCATCATCCGTATTCAGCCGCGCCGAAAACAACCGGTTCAGTTCCACCTGCACTTTCTGCAATTGTTCTTCCGCACGCAACGTGGCACTCCGGTTGGCTTCAAATCGACCCCGCCAGTATGATTCCGTCCTGCCGGACCGATCCCGACGCTGGCCATCCGCCGGATCCCCGGAACTGGACACTTCCTCCGGACCCGTTGTGGCGGGTGGCTCTGCAGGCTTCGTTGCCTGTTCTGTCGGGGAAGCCGCCGGTTTGGCCCGGATGATGGTCTCATTGGTGATAATCAGGGGATCGGGTTTCTCCGTGGTTTCGTCCGCAACAGGCGTGACGTTTGCGGACACCGGTTCCACAACGGCAGGAGACGGTTCGGGTTCAGGGGTTACCGGTTCTTGTGCTGCCGGAACCGGCGCCGCCGGCTGGCTTTCAGCCTGGTTCCTGGACTGTGTGGCTGCCATATCAATGATCCGCGCAGGCACAATGATCCGCTTTCCGTCAACTGTCTCACCGGTAACCATTTTCCCACTGAGATCCGGTTTGGATTTCAGCTCCATAACAGCACCGTTACGAAGTACCAGTTTGTATCCTGCAAACAATGATGTACCGATCAGCAACATCAGAATAATCAGGAATCTTCTCATAACACCTCCAACCGGAACCCGTTACTTTCCAGCAACGGACAGGGGTATCTCAATTTGGTCAATCCGTTTTTACAACTATAACATATCCCATTTTGTTGCGGAAGCAACGCATCCACCCAGTTTGCCCCTTGAAATGACCCCACAGGGGGTATAATAGGAAAAGAAATCCTGACTGGGGGAACACATATGCGGAAACTACTGGCCTTTCTGCTGCTGCTTGGTGTGCCGGTACTGGGACTGGACTATACCATCTCTGTTCGGCTGGATCCGGACAAGAAACTGGTCACCGGAACAGCACGTATTGTCTGGGAAAACACGACAGAGACACCCACAGACATCATCCCGCTACATCTTTACATGAATGCGTTTTCCAACGATGCGTCCATATTCATGCGGGAATCCGGGGGACGTCATCGTCAAAGCAAAGCGGAGCAGAAACTGACATCTTATGGATATTGCAAAATATTGTCAGTCGCAATTAACGGAGAACCCCGGGAAACCGGTTTTCAATATGCACCAGATGTGGAGAACCTGGCCGAACTGGGACTTTTCCAGCCGGATGAGATCACGCCGTTGCAGGTCCGGCCGGACAATACAATCGGTGTTGTCCAGTTGGAACAAATGGTGGAACCCGGACAGAATGTCACCCTGGATATTGAATTTGAAACCAGATTTCCACGGGTTTTCGCCCGGACCGGTTTCTGGCAGGACTTCTTCTTTGCCGGACAATGGTATCCCAAACCGGCCGTATTCGAAGGTGAAGCGGGCTGGAACTGTCATTTCTTTCACCTGAACAGTGAATTCTTCGCGGACTTTGCCAGTTATTCCGTCACACTGGATGTACCGGACAACTTTGTCCTGGGCGCAACGGGTGTACTGGCCGATGAACAGAAAGCGGAAGGACGCCTCATCCAGACTTACCGGGCCGAAAACGTCCATGACTTTGCCTGGACAGCCTGGGACCACTGGCAGGTCGCCACCGACAAGTGGAAGACGGTCGATCTGGTCCTGTTGTATCCGCCGGGGAACGAGCGTACGGTAGACCGGCAGATGGAAGCGTTGAAAGCCGCATTGGACGGCTACGCGGAACTTTGCGGATATGACTATCCCTATCCCCGCTTCACACTGGTAGACCCGCCCAGGCAGGCCGGCGGCGCCATGGGAATGGAATATCCCATGCTGGTTACCGGTGCCACACCAAGCCCCATGGTGCCACTGGGTTTACGGATTTCCGAAATGGTCATTATCCATGAATTCGGCCATAACTACTTTTACGGCATGCTGGCTTTCAACGAATTTGAACATGCCTGGATGGACGAAGGCATGAATTCATTTGCCACATCATATGCCCTGGAACGCCACTACAAGAACATGGTGGACCTGCCATTCCTGAAACTGGGCGCATTCGACAATGCACGGATCGGATACAGTACCTACAGCGGACCGGATATTCCTGCACGGACATCCTGGGGATTCTCTCCGGGCGGATACAGTACGCTCAGTTATTCCAAACCCGAGGTCTTTCTGAAGACCCTTCAGAATATGCTGGGTGATGAAACGTTCCTGGAGATTTTCCACACGTTCTTTGAACGCTACAAGTTCCAACATCCCACACCGGATGATTTCTTCAGTGTCGTCCAGGAAATTGGCGGCGACACTGCCCATGACTTCATGCGCCGCATGGTGTATACCCGGGACCAGCTGGATTTTGCTGTACGCAAAGCCACTTCAAAACGGGAACGGGACGTGCGGGGTCTGATCAATTTTGAAGTACCGGAGAACAAAGATCCGGATGAAACCGCCGCAGCGGGCAACCGGCCCTATATCAATATCGTAATCGTGGAAAACCGGGGAGACTTTGAATATCCGGTGGACATAAAGGTGGAACTGGAAGCAGATGAACCACTCACACTTCAATGGGACGGCACCGGCGGCTGGAAGCGATTCGAGTTTACCTCGGAGAGTCCCATGACCGCTGTCATCATTGACCCGGAGCATGTCTACGCCTGTGATATCCGACTGGCAAACAATGCACGGGTACTGGAACCGAAAACCGGGAACACTGTCTCCAGGATCTCAGCCGCAATGGCCGCCTTCCTGCAGATGGGATTCAACCTGTTCACGCTGGCAATCTAGGAAAGGGGGAGCCATGCGATCACTTCGTTTTGTTCTGAAGCAATATCAATTGACACTGATCCTGTATGTGCAGGAGCTTCTCCTGTTCCTGTTTGTCTTTCTCCCGGTTCGGGCCTGGCTCCTGAATGCCAGCACCCCGGGATACTATGCGTATTCATTTTCCGCCGACTTCTTTACCGAGGTCCTGGGCAGGGGCAGCGCCAATCTCACCCCCTTCTTCTACCTGGTTGCCATTCTTGTGCTGCTGTTTGTGGTGACCCGGATACTGCTGCTGGGCGGTGTGTTTGAATCCTTGATGAATCACTATCCCGGCTTTCGCCGGTTCATGTTTGACTGCGGCGCCCATGGCCGTCGCTTTGTCATTCTTTTCCTGCTCTACGGCATTCCCCTGCTGATTCTGACAGGGATCATCTCGCGTTTCACGGGCAACATGTCATCCGAGTCCCCCAACCAGATGATGCCGGTATACATGCTGGCTACCAGCCGGGGACTGGTAATGCTGGTTGCGATTGTGCTTTCTTATCTCCATACGGCAGCCCGCTACCGGACCATACTGGAAAACCGGGTCCGGCTGGCATTCGCCATCAAGGGATCGCTGTTCTTCCGTTTCTTCGGATATCAATTGCTGTCTGTCATTCTCGGTATTGCAATTTTCGCTGCAGCGATACTCCTGTTGTTCCAGCCCGGCACCTGGATGACCGTTGGGGCGGTTGCCCTTTTCCAACTGGCGCTGCTGGTACGAATCGCGTTGAAACTCGCGTCATACAAGGTACTCAGCTGAAGCCGAACGCGGAATACTTGACAGCAGGTGATTAAGCGGATAAACTTATTGGTGGTAGAAATACCTCCTTGCAATTGGCAGGTTTACCCTGCCTTTTTTTGATGGAGAGGAAACATGAACCTGTTGAACGGACTTACCGAACAGGAAAAGTCATATTACCTGCTGCTCAATTCAATGCGCAAACAGGAACCGAATGAAAAGGAATTTTCATTTGTTCGAACCATTGTGCAATTTTCCTCTTCTCCCGTCCTGCTGTCCATGGTGATTTCCTGCGACAAGTGGTATCACACCGTAGAGATCAAGGAAGCGCTGAGCCAGAACGATGTGGTACCCGCAGGTTTCAATGCTTACCTGCGCAATGTATTGCATATCGTCGACCTTTTCCGGGAAATGGGCGCCCAGGAGGAGGGTGACCGGAAATCCATCATGGTCCAGGCCAAGGACGAGATCAGCAAACTCAAAGAACCCGACCGACTGTTCCTGAAACAGTTAATCTCCGGAACCATCCAACATGATGCCTGCACCTTGCCGGACACCGAATTTGAGAAACGGATCGAGAACCTCCACCGTGAAATTTTCCTGGTGGAAGAGGAACATTCGTTCACCGCACTGACCAGTGAAGAAAAGGTCGTCAAGGCAAAGACATCAACGGACAGCCTGGAACTCCGGGCCCTGCTCCAGGAAGCGGACCGCAATGTGTGGGAAACCGCGCTGAAGAATCGGTATCTGCAGGAATCCGAACTCCTGAATGTTCTTTCCGGAACGGATAACACCGAACTTCTCCGGGAAGTTTATGGATTTCCCCGCTGGTTTTTCCGGGACAGGGTACGGGAAGCCCTGGTGGACAATCCCAAAATTGAAGAGCACGTAGCGGCTGCAATTGAAACCAGCTGGACCATCGTGGAGCTGTTTGAAAAGCTCTCCAAGCTGAAACACAATGTCAGCGAACGGAACGCCACCGCCATCGAAATTGCCGAACAACTGAAGCAGGTCCCCGAACTGGAACTTCAATACATTACCGTGGTCGTCAAGCGGCAATGGCCGGGCCTGCTGAATATCATCAAGGCTTTCTATCACTTCACCCAGAAGAAAACGGCCACAGGGCAACCGGCCGTCGACGAACTGGATCAGATCGAACGGCTGTCCAACAGCTCGATTGATCAGCTCATCACCATATCCGCCAGCTCCGACAACGAGAAAGAGCTGCACGTCATGCTGCAGCATCCGGACCTCAACGTATTTCGAAACCTGCTGACAAACCGGAATGTCAATGAACAGCTGCTGGGTGGATATGTCCATATGCTGACCCGCGACCAGCTGACCATTCTGAACCGGAGCAGCTGGAAGGATCATCACGGGATCCGGAACCGGATGATTCACAACCCCAACCTTCCGGAAGAAACGGCGCTGGCAATCCTGGACGGTCTGACGGACATGAAGGATCTGCTGGATGTACTTCGGGATCCCAAGATCAAGTCCGTGGAAGTCAAGAACCGAACATTCAAGAAGCTGTCCGAACTCTTCAGCCACCTGAGTGTAAAGGAAAAGGCGGAGATCATTGTCCTGACCAACGGTGAAATTTTCCGTGAATTGTGGGGAGAAATCTTCCGGGATGATGAACTCCTGCAAACCCTGGTGGAACATTTTGAACCCAGTCCTGAAATCCTGGTTCGGATTATCCACTCCCGGCTGACTTCGTTGTCCGTTATTCACATGATCATCAACCGGGGTCTCCATCTGGATAACGCAGGCGTTGTACTGGAGTTTTACAGCAACCCCAAAGTTACCAGCGATGTCCTGGTCAAACTCCAGTCCCGGCTCTCGGACACCATGGTGGAATTGTTGAAGGAACGGGATCTGTTCTGCAACGAATAGCATCATATCCTTACACAGGAGTCACATACTGAAATGGCCCAGAAAAAGAAGCGCAAGGTAGACGTCGCTGCACGACCCGGCAACCTGAACCGTCCCTGGTTCCTGTTCTTTTCCATGGCCATACTGGCTGTGCTGGCATTTTATCCGGAACTGTATGGCGGATTTGTCTTCGACGATCCCCACTATGTGGAATTCAATCCCAACCTGGACAGCCTCCGTGAGTTGCTGGGCTGGGACCTGTTCTGGCGGAGAAGACCCCTGTACTGGCTTTCCTTTTTCATCCAGAAGCAGATGTGGGG
Source organism: uncultured Holophagae bacterium (assembly GCA_964506215.1). Lineage (GTDB taxonomy): Bacteria > Acidobacteriota > Holophagae > Thermotomaculales > Thermotomaculaceae > CAZDKZ01. Next base: position 4,918 of record CAZDKZ010000034.1, on the reverse strand, counting down.
CAACAATCCCATGGGGTACAAGATTGTCAGCCTGGCTGCACACATTGCAACGGCATTTGTGCTGATCCGGTTCACAGAAATTGTCTGCCGGAAGAAGAAACTGGATCATCAGTGGATTCCGGTCCTGGCCGGTTTCCTGTTCCTGCTTCATCCCATGACCATGGAAGCTGTTGCCTACATCTCCGGTCAGACCAATGGCCTGGGTGCATTCTTCTTCGTCCTCGGCCTGACGCTTTTTGCCCGGTGGAGTACCGGCGAAGCGGAACGGAAACGGAAACACCTTGTTTTTGCCATCCTCAGTTTCATCGTGGCGCTCCTGTTCAAAGAGATCTTTATTGTATCCATCATCCTCTGCCCCGTGTTCTACTGGTGGCTCAAACTGGAACCCGGACAACCGGTCGACTGGAAACGACCCGCCCTGCTGGTCACTGGTGCCGTTATTGTGATGGCGCTGATCCTGTTCCTGGTACCCGTGCACCCCATTCCCCGATTCAAACAGGCATTTCTTGACACACTGACAGGGGCCAACGTCCAGGCACTGGCAACCAACAGCTATGCCATCCTCTACTCCCTGCGTCTGTTTATCTTTCCAGATGCCTTGAACATTGACCATGACCTCCCCGTTCTTACATCCTACGGGGATATCCGGTTTATGCTGTCCATGGTCGGGTTCATCGTCCTCGGGGTTGTTTTCTGGTTGTTGCGAAAGCGCCTGCCGCTGGCATTGCCCTGCTATTTCACCTATATTCTGCTCATCCTGCCCAGTAACTCAGTGATCCTTCGCCGGGGGGATTGGATGATTGATCCCATCAGTGAACGAAACCTGTATGGTTCCGCCCTCTTTTTCGCGATCTTTGCGGCGGGACTTCTGGTGAACACCCTTAAGAACCGGCGTGTCCTCGTGGGGGTTCTGGCTGTGCTCCTGCTGGTGCTTTCGGTCCGCACCCATCTCCGTGCCCGGGACTATCATGACGATATTTCCCTGTGGACATCCGCAGTGAAATATTCGCCCGAACGGGTACGGCCGCATTTCAACCTTGCGGTAGCATTGAACAAAGCCGGACAAATCGAGTCGGCTACCCGCCATGCCAGAAAGGTAGTCGAATACAGCCTGGACACCCGCGGATTCGGCCTGCTGGCCAGCCTGTATGGAAAGTCCGGCAAAACCTCCATGCAGCAGGCCACACTGGAACGTGGTATTTATCGGGGTCAGGGCGACAAGGCGCTGCTGTGGAGCCAGCTGGGCCAGTTGCACTATGAACGTGATCACTGGGGAAAGGCAGAATCTGCATTGCGGAAATCCCTTGAACTGGATCCTCAATTCCTGAAACCCCGACTTACACTGGCCTACATCCTGCTCAGTCAGGAAAGAATGACCGATGCCCGTGAACAGATTTCCAGACTGGACACCCGTTTCGATGCGCTCCAGGAAGAATTCCGTGCGCAAGAGCTCCTGGATGATACTTACAAAGCGCTGTATCATTTTGCCAAAGGATGGTACGACATTGATGAAGGCGCTGACGAGACGGGTGTAGTTCAACTCAAACAAGCCATTGCTTTGAACCCGACCTTTGTTGAACCCTACCTGAAACTCGGTGATTACTATTATCGGGCCGGTCAGTATCAGGAATCCTGGAGTATTTTTGTGGCAGCATCTCGACAACCAACGTTCATCAAGTATAGTGAACAAGTAAAGCCATACATGGATAATCTGCCAAAGCTACTGCAGAACCCGGACCTGGATCCGGGACTATGAACAATCTTAGAAAATGTGAATAGGCCCTGCTGTACTGTAAGAGTCCCGGTTTCCACCGGGACTCTTACAGTTTAAGACTTTGCCAGGATTGCCTACCGAACCATGATTTCCATTGACTTTGCATCTCCACCAGCAATCTGCACCCACCAGAATATGTTGTCAGCCTTTTGAACCTGCACTGCATGGATGTCTTCAATCGAATGACCTACTGACACTGGCCAGCCTTCTCGATTCATGACTTTACGCTCTCCAGCAGACAATGAAACCACAGCAGAACCCAATACCTGACCAGCAGCATCCAATGTTCTGAATAGTGCATTTCGGGGAGTCAACTCAAAATTCTGGAGTACAATTCGCTGTTGTTCATAAGGAACAAGCACAGGCACTGCAATAATGCGCTCATCCAGATTCTCCCCTTTTGGCAACAATTCCATTTGTGACAAGCACGAAGCATTATGGTCCCCGAGTAGTAGAAACCCCTGTATCCAAGGCGCGTTAGTGTCGACCTCAATTCGGTTAGCTTCTGAGAGATTTCCTGCTGACTCCGGAACCAAGGCATCTAAAGTGGTAACTAAGTTTCCAAAATTTTCCACGTATACAGTCGTTTCTGCTAAAGGTCTCCAATCACCGGAGCTATGCCAGGATAGATCGACTCGAGCTAACGAATCTTCACTATTCACAAGAACTAAACCTGTCCAGGTTGACTCTGCTTTCTCTTGGATATCCAAAGGTATTACGAAACTTCCTCCCAGTCCAGTACCCATGGCTGGAGCAATCGCATGTTCCCGTCCATTCTTAGTTCGATAGGAAACTACGGTAGCAACCAGATCAGTGGCATGTCCTATAAGGTGAGTAATAAGCGAAGTGTCGAAACCACTGAACAAATCATCCAATGTACCGGTCCATTTCTCCGCAGCACCCAACTCCAGGTAAGCCGTTGCCTGGAGATTACCATCATGATCATATCCATGCACACGGATGGTGGCTCCTTGCGCACGGTTGGTGTTCATGATCACAAGTTCAAGCTCCCAGAAATGGCGGCGAGCCGGTACATGGGACACCAGGATATCCCGGGAACCGCTTACCGGACGATACAATCCCATCGTCTGGTCTGTTTCATTATCGAGTCTGACATACCCCGTTACATCCACATCCGACACAACCAGTCGTAACCAGGCGGGGATGGGGTCAAACGGATTGAATCCGTCAAACTGGTATGTGGCCACACCCAATGATGGAATCAGTGAACTGTCATAACTTTGGGTACTTCCCGAAGATGTCCACGTTCCATACGAAGCGTGATTGGTTTCTGCTCCCCGGTTCCAGGTCACCAACGTGGCGTCCGTGTCACCACCCACCGGGAAAACGGGTACCATGCCGGAAACACTGTCCATCACAAGTTGAATCATATAATTGCCGGTATAACCGATTCGCTGAGGCAACTGGACCTTCCAGTTTGAGGAAGTCGACGCATCAATCGGAGCGCGCCAGGTGCCGTCTGCCGCCTGGACAAACGGCCCCTGCTCTTGCCCACTGCCCGTAAACAATACCGGCATCCATTCATCATCCAGGTTCCGTTCCCGTGTGGACACCACCACTTCCCCGGATTCGCCCGAATCCAGTTCAAAGGCAAACCAGTCTTCATCCATCAGGCGCCCGTACACTTCAATGCCAAATCGCGTTGCTACATCCGAAGTGTCATTTTCCTCATACCTATCATCCACACCCTCGTTCATCAGCGCATTGGCAATGCTACGGACAGTATCCAGAACCACATGCGGATTTGCACCCCTCACTATATCCGGATACCAGAGAAAATCGGGGTGATTTTGAACCGAATTATTCGTCCACTCCGCAGAAATCTCATTTTGATCGCCATCCAGTTGAACGTCATAGCTGTAAAACTCCTCATGATCAATAGGCACTGAATCATCCGGATGATTCAATTGATCTGAGGCAAACCGTACAGCCATGGTAACATGCTTTACTGCCCCCTCAACATACCACGTCTTGTTGTACCAATAGATCGGATAGGACCAGACTTCCACATCCGGGTCAATATCAGCAATAACCGGGATCCCATTCACTTTCAGATACAATTCAAGCGTCTGCTGGAACACGAGCGGATCAATGTCTGTAAAATCATCTGAATTATCAAAATATCGGGTACCATACTTATTACCAGTAGCGCTTTGGTAACATTCCGTGTAAAACCCCGTCATATCTCCGTAAAAAAACTCCGTGTCCTGCACAACGCTTCGAATCGGCGGCTGAGCCTCTGACACAGAAGCCGCAGCCCACCCATTACAATGCCCAGCCCATTCTTCACCTTCTGGTAAATAGTGACGCGACAACTCCCACCTCATGGGCAATCGATACGGATCGAATATATGACTGTATTTCATATATGGTGACGGCTGATTTTCATAGCCAACCCCTGTAACCAAACCACCCATGGTATGGGGCCACCAGTATCCATTCCAGGGACGAACCACCGAAATGGTTTCCGATCCACTGTCCTGAGCAATCGCGCTCCAAGACACGGCCAGAAGCAAGAGCAACATGACCTGGAAATGACGCCTATTCATCGGCCACCTCCACCGGTTCCAGGATCAATTTCACCGATGTGCCTTCTGGCTGTTTACCCTTTACCAACGCCAGGATATGCCCAACCGGTACATCAGAATGGTTCAGCTCCAGCTCGACATAATCCCGTGGAATCCAGAAATCCACCCACCGGCCATTGGACCGCTTGGTTGTTGCCATAGCCGTGATTTCCATATCCAGGTCCAGGTACAGGCTGTAACGGACCCGGCCGTTCTCACGGATGGTCAATTTCGCCCGGCCCTCGCTCATCTGAACATCCCAGACGCGACCAGCCATGCCTTCCACGGACTCACTGACCCGGTATCGAACCGGTTTGAGCTGATCGTCCGTGGCCATGGACCAGATACCGCTCATCAGAAAGAAACCAGCCACGAACAGCGTCCGGCCGGACCACTTGATCCAGCTCCATATTCGATCTTGTCTATTCATCGAACGGTGTACTCCTCTGGTCCAGTACCAGGACCCATTTACCGGCCTCCCAGTGCCATGTCTGTTTCATCACCATATTCTTCAGTTCATTCTGCATATAGGATACGTCAAACCGGACCTGAACAA
>CAZDKZ010000033.1:14179-23851 GCA_964506215.1 uncultured Holophagae bacterium | reverse complement strand
GCACCCCGTCCCGGGTCTGCCGGATGTCGCATTCGATCAGGCAGTCACCGATCACATCTACGGTGTGCTGAAACGTTTCGATGGCATTTTCCGGGTATCCGTCCACCGGTCCCCCCCGGTGGGCACTGACCAACGGTGTGCGGTCCGGTGTCCATGCCAGGTCCGGCCCGGTTGACTGGCCGCAGCCGGCAGTCACCAGGGCCAGCACAAGGACAGGCAGCCATCGTGTCAAGCGCAGGAACTTCATGCGTGCCTCCTCAATCCTGGTCCAGGTACCATTTCAGCCGTTGTTCCACTGCCCGCTCACATACTTTGCAATACGGTTTCAGGCCGGTGGAGAACATGATGCAGTCCAGTTGGGGCCGGTAGAAACCCTCGGACATGTAGCCGGCCCCTTCAAATGCCCCCACCACGTCGGTAAGTGGACTTTCGGTGAACAGCCTGTTATACCGGTCGGCGTTTTCTTTTGAAAGTGCCGCAGCTTTTTTCTTCACCGCGTCAATTTCAGCCGGATCGGCCTCTTCCCGGGTCAGCCGGGCAATTTTGTCATCCAGTTTCCGGCGTTCTTCCTGGTAGGTCCGGTTGGCGTTATCGTAGTCTGTCTTGCCCCAGTCGGTGGGCAGTTTCGTCCCCGGGGTGACCAGGTCTTTCCACTTGATATTCTCCGGGTCCAGCAGGGCGGTGATGTTGGGCTCCACCGGCTCAATCCCGCGTGGATAGAATTCTTCATAGCTCACGTTGGAGGAATAATATTCATCCGCCAGTCCGGCAAACGCGTGGCCGAATTCATGGATCAACAGGTAGTCCCGGCGGCTGTTTTTGGCGGTGAAGGTACAGAAGAAGTTGAAAATGCCGCCACCCCCGTACCGGTCGGAATTGACCATGATGATGGCAATATCATGGGGAACGGTGCAGGCGATGTCCCGGAAATTCCGGTTGTCTTCGGTGAGCATGTAGCGGGGCAGGTCCAATGCGTTGAATGACGAACCGGCCGCTGTGCGGTGATAAATGCCCCTTGTGGGCATGGACGGACCCGAATCCTGGGACGCCCGGAAGGTGCAGGTGATATTGATCCGGTCTGCATAATTGCTGAATGGCGCCTGGTCCAGCAGCAGTTCTGCAAAATACCGGGCATCTTCGATGGCTTCATCCTTTTCTGATGCAGTGTATCCGTCCGGTACGATGACCAGGTCCATGGATGTATGGGGATCGCCTTCCCCGGCCAGTCGGACAATGTCCACATCGTTGGGCTGGGCGCCCTGGACGATGTTGACGTTGGCGGGGTCGATGATCTGTTCAAAGATCGGAACCAGGGAGTTATCCCGTATCCGCCGTTCCACCACGAATTTCACCGGTGCCTTGGGGGCCGGAATCAGGGCGGTTTCATGGTAGGCGCCCTTGATGCCCTTCAATGCCGGGCCGGTGGTGATATATTCACCGAAAATGGAGTTGAATCCCCGGGAATAAATCAGTTCATCGGAATCCCCGGCATATACCTTGATGAAATATTTACCGTTGTTGAACGGGTCCACCAGGTTGACCAGTGAACCGCCCCAGGTGTCGGTGCGAACCAGTCGGTCAATGGCGATCCATTCTTCCTGCGCGTCGCCCATGTGGACATAATCCACCCGCAAGGTTGCGTCTTCAAAATACCGGTTGAAGGTTTCCGGGGTACCGCAGAGTGCAAGCGCACAGGCGCACAGGGTAACGAGCGCAGCAAACAATGAACGTTTCATGAAAGCTCCTTGATGGTCTGGTGTTTTACCCCGATTATTGTAACGGGTTTGGCGGCGCTTCGCTATGATGCAGTGAGATTCCCCCGGCTGACAATCCCCCGTTTCTGGTTACCGGGCCCAACAGTTGGTATAATGCCTGTAACTCAATGAAACCAGAGCAGCCGGCATGTGCCGGCGATGCGGGAGGGTGAAGATGGCTGACAAGGTCAAGCTGTTGGCGTTTTCGGGCAGTACACGGGAGGGATCGTTTAACCGGATGCTGTTGGGCTATGCCGTGGAAGGTGCGCGGGATGCGGGTGCCGTGGTAACCGAACTGAACCTGAGCGACTATGAAATGCCCCTGTATGACGGGGACCTGGAGGAGCGGGAGGGCATTCCCGAAGCGGCCATGGAACTGAAAGAACTGTTCCATGCTTACCACGGTTTCTTGATCGCTTCGCCGGAATACAACGGCTTTTTCCCGGCACTATTGAAGAACGCGTTAGACTGGATTTCCCGTCCATCCACCAACGGCACGTCGCTGGTGCCCTACAAAGGCAAGGTGGCGGGATTGATGGCCGCTTCCCCCGGTGGACTGGGCGGCGTCCGGGGCCTGACACAATTGCGGCTGCAGTTGACCAATCTCCAGGTGCTGGTGTTGCCCCAGCAGGTGAACCTGTCCATGGCCCAGAATCTGTTTGATGAAAACGGGAACCTGACCGATGACAAGAAAGCAGCCCAGGCCCACGCACTGGGACAAGCACTGGTGTCATTCGGCCGCCGGGTCGGCGTTCATCCATGACGGATCCGCGGCCGATTTACCTGGATTACAATGCCACCACACCCATTGACCCCCGTGTGGCCGAAGCCATGCGGCCGTATTTGACCGAAGGGTGGGGCAACCCGTCCAGCAGCCACTGGTTCGGTCTCCAGGCAAAATCCGCGGTGGATAGCGCCCGACGCCAGGTGGCTGACCTGTTGGGATGCCGCCCGGACGAAGTGATTTTCACCAGCGGCGGATCGGAATCCAACAATTTTGCCATCAAGGGCGCTGTGTTCTCTCTCCGGGGAAAAGGCAATCATATTGTCACCACGCAAATCGAACATCCGGCGGTGATCCAGGTATGCCGATACCTGGAAAAGGAAGGTTTCACTGTCACCTACCTGCCGGTGGATGAAACCGGTATCGTATCGGTTGCGGATGTGGAAAGGGCCATTACACCGGCCACCATCCTGATCACCGTGATGCATGCCAACAACGAGGTGGGATCCATTCAGCCCATCAGCGAAATTGCCCGGCTGGCCCGGTCACGGGACATCCTGATGCATACCGACGCGGCGCAGTCGGTGGGCAAGATCCCGGTGCGCCTGGATGACCTGGGTGTAGACATGATTTCCGTTGCGGGCCACAAGCTATACGCGCCCAAGGGAATTGGTGTACTGGTGGTGCGTTCCGGCGTGGAACTGGCCCGCCAGATCCACGGGGCGGACCATGAACGGGGCTGGCGCGCGGGAACCGAAAATGTACTGGAAGCGGTGGGGCTGGGAGCGGCCTGTTCCCTGGTTGCTGAACAGCTGGATGCCGATATGGTCCACAGCGCGGCCCTGCGGGACCGGTTGTGGCAGCAGTTTGAAACCAGCGGGCTGGATGTGAAACGAAACGGACATCCGGAGCAGGTTCTCCCCAATACGCTGAGCGTGAGTTTCGCGGGGGTGGAGGCCAACACATTGCTGGCCCAGCTCACCGATGTCGCGGCATCGGCCGGAGCGGCCTGCCACACCGACCAGGTGGATGTGTCCAGCGTGCTGGAAGCCATGGCGGTGCCCATCCGGTATGCCATGGGAACGGTCCGCTTAAGTGTGGGCCGGTTTACCACGGCAGACGAAGTGGGCCGGGCGGCGGAAAAGCTCATCGCCGTTGCACGGTCACTGGCGGGATCGGAAGGAGGTTCGTCCGTTCCGGATACGGACCCCGACGCGATTCAGTTGACACGGTTCACGCACGGGATGGGATGCGCGTGCAAGATCCGGCCCCAATTGCTGGAAGAAATTCTGCGGAAACTGCCGGTGGCCATGGATCCGGATATCCTGGTGGGCGCCAACGCCTCGGATGACGCGGCGGTGGTACGGCTGACCGATGAAACCGCGCTGGTGGCTACGGTGGATTTTTTCACCCCGGTGGTGGATGATCCATACACGTTCGGCACCATCGCGGCGGCCAACGCCCTCAGTGATGTCTATGCCATGGGAGCCACCCCGCTGTTGGCATTGAATATCGTGGGTTTCCCGGTGGATCGCTTGCCCATGACGGCTCTGGAGCAAATTCTTCAGGGGGGGCAGGACAAGGCGGCCGAGGCGGGTATCTATATCCTGGGCGGTCACTCCATTGAAGACACCGAGCCCAAGTATGGCATGGTGGTGATCGGCACGGTGCATCCGGACCGGGTGCTCACCAACGCATCCGCCCGGGCGGGTGACGTGCTGGTGCTGACCAAGCCCCTGGGGACCGGTATCCTGGCCACCGCGTTGAAGCAGGGATTGCTGGAGAAGGCGGATGCAAACAAGGCCGCGGAAACCATGGGCTTGTTGAACAAGAAAGCGGCGGACGTGATGCGGGCATTTGATATTTCCGCGTGTACCGATATCACCGGGTTCGGGCTGATGGGACATTTGCTGGAAATGGTCCGGGGATCGGGTGTGGGGTGCGAGATTTCGGTGGACCGGGTGCCGGTAATTGACCGGGCCCGGGAACTGGCGCTGGCCGGCGTGGTACCCGGGGGGACCCGGAACAACCTGGCCCACGTGAACGATTCGGTGAAATGGGATCGGCATGTGCCGGAGACCGAGCGATTGATTCTCTGTGATGCCCAGACCTCGGGCGGTCTACTGATCGCGGTGGCGCCTGAGCAGTGCGCGGCCATGGTGGATATGATGCTGGAGGAAGGGGTTCTTGCGGCGCAGATCGGTATGTTGACCAGAGGACCGGTGGGGAAAATAAAGGTCCGGATGGAGGAGAGATAGATGGAACTGGCAGAGGTGCTGGCGGCGCTGAAACAGGCCGGGACGGCGCAGAACCGGAAGGTGTACGGGCGCCACGACGTGAAAGATGACATGTTCGGCGTGAGTTTCGCGGAGTTGAAAACGTTGAAGAAGAAAATCCGTCAAAACCATCCGCTTGCGGTGTCCCTGTGGGATACCGGGAATCATGACGCGCGGATGCTGGCCTGCATGATCGCCGACCCCAAGCAAGCCGACCGGGAGGCACTGGACAAATGGTTGAACGATATCGACAACTATATCCTGGGAGACCAGTTTTCCAACCTGGCTGCGGCCAGCGGTTTCGGGCACAGCCTGATCGAAGAATGGACAATGGATGACCGGGAATTCGTGGCCCAGGTGGGTTGGAACATGATCGCGCTGTTCGCGGTGCATCGGACGGACCTGGATGACCTGTTCTTCATCCCCTGGATCAGTATCGCGGTGCGTGACATCCATGACCGTCCCAACCGGGTCCGTCATGCCATGAACCAGGCGGTGATTGCCATCGGCTGTCGGTCGGAAAACCTGCGAACCCATGCCGTGGCAGCGGCGGAGAAGATCGGGCAGGTGTCGGTAGACCATGGGGAAACCGGGTGTAAGACACCGGATGCCGTCGGATACATAGAAAAGACATGGAAACGAAAGAACGCAAAGACGAAATAGACCGTAACTTGACGATCCGTCCGTTGCAGTTGCCGGACGCGCCCCGTGTTCGCTCCTTCATGAAGGACCATTGGGGAGACAGCATGGTGGTGGTGCACGGGACGGTTTATCATCCCGAAACACTGCCCGGTTTTGTCGCGGAAGCGAACGGGGAATGGCTGGGCCTGGTGACGGTCCACGTTGATGGCAACCACTGCGAGGTGGTGACTCTGGATGCGCTGCGGGAGGGTGTGGGCATCGGGACGGCACTGATGAACGCGGCAAAAGGGTTCGCAATGGATCAAGGTTGTCGGCGTATCTGGCTGGTGACCACCAACGATAATCTTCGCGCGCTGGGCTTCTACCAGAAACGGGGATACCGGTTAACCGCGGTTCGTCCGGGAGCAGTGGCGATATCCCGGCAGATCAAACCGGCCATTCCGGAAATCGGCATGAACGGGATACCAATCCGGGACGAACTGGAACTTGAATTGCTCCTGGAAGTGTAAAACCCGTTCATTTTCATGGGAAAACGATTTTCTCATGGTATGATGAAAACGAGTTCAACATCCGGATATGCACAGACAACAGCCAGCGGTTGGGGGAGCCAGTACAGATATCGGGGGGTCGTGGGTGAAGTTGTCCCGTTACAACCATCTGTTTTCGTTCAAGGACCAGTTGCGGGTGCTCTACAACGCGGCCTCCGGCTCCGTAGTGACCCTGGACGAAACCAGCTGGGACCTGCTGAACAATGCCAACCCGCCTGAACCCGAACGACTGGATCAACGGACCCGGACCCTGCTTGCCGATCAGGGCATGCTGGTTCCCGAAGAACGGGATGAGCGGGCAGCCGCATTGACCCGTTACCGGGAACGGCGCGCATCCACCCGGTCGCTGCGACTGACCATTGCGCCCACCATGGACTGCAATTTTTCCTGCCCGTATTGCTATGAACACCGGGTCCCCGGGGTCATGTCGGATGAAACCGCGGACCAGGTGGTGTCATTTGCGACCAACCGGATTCAACAAAGTGAGCGACTTTCGGTGACCTGGTATGGGGGCGAACCGCTGCTGGTGCCTGATCGGGTGATTGACCTGACCGGCCGGCTCCGTCAACTGGCGGAATCGATGGACAAGGAGTGGTGGTTTTCCATCGTGACCAACGGATACCGGATGGACGGCACCATGGCCCGGCAACTGGCGGATGCGGGTATTACCGATGCACAGGTAACCCTGGACGGTCCCCCCGAATTCCACGACAACAGGCGGAAACACAACAATGGGACCGGTACGTTTCAGCGGATCCTGGAAAACCTGCGGTCCGCGGTGGATGTGCTGGAAACCGTGCGGGTCCGGATGAACGTGGACGCCCAGAACGCCACCGGCTGGCAGGCATTGATGGAGATCCTGGCGGAGGCCGGTCTGGCGGAAAAGGTGCGGTTCAGCCTGGCCCATGTGGATACCATTAACGATGCCAATGCCCCCTACCAGTGCAATTGCCTGGATGCCGGTGCATTCGCGGATACCTGGGTGGATTGGGCCATGGATGCATACCGGCAGGGAAAGACCATGGGACTGCCCGCCATGACGGTGTGTTCCATGGTGTCCAGATGGGCATACGTGATTGGTCCCGGTGGCTGGATTACCAGCTGCTGGAACCATCCGTTCAATCCGGAAACGGCCATCGGTCACGTGTCAAAACCGGAACAGGTGGATCCGGAAGACACATGGGAACAGTTTGATCCCATGAACTGGGCCGAATGCCGGGAATGCACGTTGTTACCTGCCTGCATGGGCAACTGTCCGGACCGGTTGGTGCAGTCCGGGGTGGATGCCGCCTGTGAACGATGGAAACACTGTCTCCGGGAGACGGTGATTCTTCATACATTGCAGAAAGTAAAAGGAGGTCAGCATGTCGAAACGTAACGACAGGCTCAGTGAACTGGATGTGAACCTGGTTGAACTGGAATCCCGGGTGGTTACACCGCCGGACAAGGATGACGATGGAAAGGACCAGTGTCCAAAACAGAGTCCGGACCCGGGCGGCGTCTGGCGCTGAAAATTCGGAAAAACAGGGATGCGTGCCGGATAGCACGCCCGCTGTTTCTTCAAGTGAAACCATGAGCATAAGATACTGCCGGCAGATCCTGTGCGTGGTGATGCTGTTTGTCCAACCGCTTTTCGCGAGTGGACCGGAACCGGGTATGCGGCAACTGATTCATCACCGATGGCAGGAGATCAGTCACGTCAATTTTGGTTCTGTGCATGCGGTGATGCAGAGCCGGGACGGTTATCTGTGGATCATGACGGAATCCGGTGCCGCCCGTTTTGATGGACGGTCATTCCGCATGTTCTCCAGCAAGAACACACCGGAAATGAGGACCGGGACATCGAAGGCCGTCGTTGAAAGCGATGACGGTTGCGTCTGGGTGGGTACGCTGGATGGGTTGATGCGGTTCGATGGGGAACGGTGGACACGGATCGGAATGGCGGCGGGTCTTCCGGACAAATGGGTGGATGATCTTGCCGTCGACCGGGATGGCAATATTGTCGCCGGTACGCGAAAAGGACTTGTTCGCGTCAAACCGGATGGGTCCATCCTTGAGGTGGAAGAGCTGGATGGTGCCCGTGTATTTGACCTTCATGTGGATGCCAGCGGCAGGTTGTGGGTCGCGACGGAAGCGGGACTGTGCATATTTGACGGGATGCGGTGTGAACCGGTACGATGCGAGTCGGAGACCGGTGTTGTTAAACGCATTGAACCGCACCGGGGACAGGATGTTTTCCTGATAACGGAAACGGGTGTTTTTCAATCAGACGGCAGTCGGACAATCCCCGTTCTTATGAACAGTGCGCTGCCGGTGGACGCGGTCGTGTTGTCCGTCTGTGAAAGCCGTGACGGTGCGTTGTGGCTGGGCACCACCCGGCATGGACTGTTCTGTTCCCGGGACAATCACCTGGCGTCATTCGATGAATCGGATGGCCTGACGCACAACAGGGTCCAGTGCATCCTGGAGGACCGGGAAGGCAGTATCTGGGTCGGGACCGGTCAGGGACTGGATCGGTTTCACAGGAGCGTATTCCAGTCCTATACCCAGTCGGACGGCCTGCCTTACCGGATGATCCTGAGCGTGGTGGCGGACGACACCGGCAATTTCTGGGTGGCCACCCAGAAAGGGGTTGCCCGATGGGACGCGAAGGGCGCTTGCACCACCTGGATGAACGGAGAGCAGGTAAATGCGCTGTTTCCGGTCGGGTCCGGGAGAGTCTGGGCAGGTGCCGGGAAACTCACGGCATTGCCGATGGGAAACCGATCTGAACGCCGTATTTTCAATGAAGTCGGGAATGCGGATCCCCTTTGCTTTGCAGAAGATCATTCAGGTACCCGATGGATTGGTACCGTAAATGGTCTGTTTGCGGTAACAGATGATGAGACGGTGGTCCGATACACGATGGCAGCGGGGTTGCCGTCAAATGATATCCGGGACATTCAGCCGCTCCCGGATGGAACGGTCTGGGTCGGGACCAATGATGGCATTGCCGTGATTCAGGATGATGTTGTGGGGACATTCGGCATCCAGAACGGATTGCCGGGCACCTTCATTTTTGAGATATTCCGGGATCGTGCCGGTCAGATCTGGGTGGGTACTGATGTGGGATTGAGCCTGTTCAAGGATGGCCGTTTCCTGCCGCTGACCGTTCACAATGGATTACCGTCCAGCGACATGTACGGTATCCAGGAGGATGAGACGGGCACATTCTGGGTCAATCACGGTAGCGGTGTGCTGTCGGTGAAGCGGAGCGAGCTTATCCGCTGTGCGGGTACTGACGAGGTTCTCGTCTTGCGTACATATACGAAAGAAGACGGTCTCCCCGTGAACAGCGGACTGGGCGGTACCCAGCCGGTGACGTGGCAAACGGATGATGGCCGTTTCTGGTTTGCAACCGGTGGCGGACTGGCCGCCGTTGATCCCGGTCAAATTCAGAGAAATGAAGTGGCGCCGCCGGTGGTGATGGAGGATGTTCGCGTAGATGGCAAACCGGTTTCGAAAAAGCAACAGATTGTTCTGGAACCGGGCTGGAAGCGGTTATCCCTGGACTATGCCGGTTTGAGTTTCCTGGTGCCGGAGCGGGTCCGCTACCGGATTATGCTGACCGGCTATGACGAGGGGTGGATCGAGACCACTGAACGGTCCATCAGTTATACCAACCTGTCTCCGGGCAACTACACGTTCCAGGTGTATGCATGCAACAATGACGGCGTCTGGTCCACCGA
>CAZDKZ010000033.1:7628-14079 GCA_964506215.1 uncultured Holophagae bacterium | reverse complement strand
CTGCACAGTCTCAATATCCTGGACGTGGAGCATGCGGCGGACCCGGTGGAGACACTCCGTCCCCATGTGAAGCTGCTGGATTTTGGTGTTGCACGGATGTACGGCGCCAGTACGTTGACCCGAACCGGGCTGGTCACCGGAACCCTCCAGTATGTACCACCGGAAGCGCTGAACGGGACACGATATGCCGAGCCGGACATGGATTACTATGCGATCGGTGTTATGCTGTATGAAATGATTACCGGGATCCAGCCGTTCGAGGGAGAAGAACCGGGACGGGTGATGTATGCCATTTTGTACCGGTCGCTGGTACCGCCGGTGGACGTTGTGCCCCATCTGCCCGAACAGTTGTCCGGCCTGGTGATCCGGATGACAGAAAAGGAACCGGGTATCAGGCTCCAGGAGCCGGCATTGATCCGTTCAGAGCTTATGGAAATACTGGAACGTCTCGTTCGGGGGGCGTGAGAACAGTAAGGAAATTGCCATCAGATTGACTGGTGATGAATTATGAGAAGGAGGGTTAGCATGCAGGAACGTCGGGACAGATTGCAGGAGCTGGACGTACAGTTGCCGGGGTTGGTGGAAGATGCCCATTTGATTACGGCATCGGATTCGGAAGATAACCGTGCGTGCAATGACAAGCATCGGGAAGATGTTGAAGCATGCAATGACAAGCATCGGGAAGATGTTGAAGCATGTAATGACAAACACCGGGAGGATGAAGCGTGCAATGACAAGCACCGTTGATATGAGATGCATAACAACAAACGGTAAACAAGTTGAGATATAGATTTGTCGTTCCGGAAAACAAAATGAAGTCGTTGCGTTCACTGGTCTGTCTCTTTGCCGTCATGATGCCGTTGTGGTCATCGTTCCCGCTGTCCCGGGAACGGCCCCTGGGCTGGTTCACCATGGACAGGTGGACCCTGGATGAAGGGTACATCGGAAAGGGCACCTATTCCATGTTTCAGGACCGTACCGGGTATCTGTGGATGGGATCGGAGAATGGACTGGTCCGTTATGATGGCCGTTCATTTGACCTGTTCAATTCACAGAATGTTTCCCAGATGCGTTCCAATGATGTGATTGAGGTCGCTCAGACGTCGGACGGGGCCATCTGGGCCGGCACAATGGACGGATTGTTGTGTTTCCGGAATGGACAGGTGGAACGTTTCGGGCTGGAACATGGACTGCCTCATCGGGATGTGGGTCAGTTATACATTGACCGGTCGGGCCGATTCTGGCTGGGCCTGGCCGATGGCCTTGCATATATGGCGGATGGCCGGATTGTTCCTGTTGAACTGCCCGGTGAAACCGGTTCCGCTTACGTGGAAGATATTCTGGAAGGACCGGATGGGCACCCGTGGGTGTTGACGCGGACAAACATTCTGCGTATTGACGGAACAACAGTCACGAACATGGTTTTGCAGGAGGGTCAGGGACGGTTCAACGCGTTGGCAGTGGGATCGGATGGGGAGGTCTGGCTGGGAACGGAGTCGGGTCTGTTCCAGACGGATGGACACGGGAAGCATCTGATACCGGTTCCGTTAGCCGATAAGATCAGTGTGCGGGCACTGCTGGTGGACAGGGAAGGTTGTCTCTGGATTGGTTCCGCACGTCACGGTGTGTTTCGAATGACCGGCAGCAGAATAGACAATGTCAGCGAGCACGACGGACTGTTGATGAATGAGGTCCGATGTCTGTTCGAGGACCGGGAAGGGGCCGTCTGGGTGGGATCCATTCGCGGGTTGACCCGTTTCCGGGAAACGCCGTTTGCCCTGATCAACACTGCGGACGGGTTGCCCCACCGGCTTGTATATTGCACGCTGGCGGATCATGCCGGAAATGTCTGGGCCGGCACCCCGGAAGGTCTTGCACGGATATCCGTGGACGGTTCTGTGGAGAAAATCGGCCCTGCCATGGTGGTTCAGTCCATGGCCAGGGGGAACCGTGATGACATCCTGGTGGGCACGGAAAGCAAGGGCCTGTTCCGGTTGATGCCGGGAGAAGAAATCCCCGTGCCCGTGGAAATCGGGACTGGTCCCCGTGAAATCATGTGCGTCTTAAACACTGCCGATGACAGGATTCTTGTGGGTACCCTGGGCGGTATTTATGAGCTTCAGGGGAAGCAACTGGTTCCTGCAGGCGAAATGTTGGGGATTCCCGACGTGTCCATCCGGTTCATGGTGGAAGCAAACGATGAACTCTGGATCGGTACCAGTGACGGCTGTTTCCGGGTCCATCCGGCAGGGACCGATCGCTACCGGATTGAAGAGGGACTTCCATCCAACTTCATCTTCTGTATCTATCCGGATGAGAATGGTATCTGGCTGGGAACGGACCAGGGGCTGGCATACTGGAAAGACGGAGATATCCTCAGCTATACCTTTCGGGACGGATTGCCCAGCAATGAAATCTATGCCATCGAACCGGACGAGATCGGCCAGTTCTGGTTGAGTACAGAGGACGGGGTCGCATCCGTTTCGCGACAGGAACTGCTTTTGGCATTGAATGGTGTGGAGCCGGCCTTGTTCAAGATGTACGTTCGGCAGGACGGTATCCCCGATGGCGAGGGAATCGGGGGAATCCAGCAGACCGTGTGCAAAGACCAGGCCGGACGGATATGGATTGCGACCATTTCGGGCCTGGCCGTTTGCGATCCCACGAACCTGGTACAGAACCGGATACCGCCGCCCATTGTGATCCAGAATGTGCGGGTGGATGAACAACCGGTGGAGACCGGCGAGGTGCTGTTCCTGGAACCGGGTTGGAGACGATTGACGATCGGGTTCGCCGGGTTGAGTTATCTGGTCCCGGAACGGGTACGATTCCGGACCATGCTCGCCGGGTTTGATACCGAATGGATTGACACCCGTGATTCAACTGTCAGTTTTACCAGCCTGCCCCCCGGTGACTATATGTTCCGTGTATATGCGTCCAACAATGATGGGGTCTGGTCGTTGGAACCGGCCGAGCTGCAGATCACGGTGGTAAAACCCTGGTGGATGAACTGGTGGTTCATTGCGTTTGCAGCAATTTTTCTGGCTGCGGTGCTGAACCTGATCTGGAAGTCACTGCTGGCCCTGTACCGCATGTTCCGGGAATGGCAGCAGGCCCATATGTTTGGCAGTTTCCGGATCCTGGATGTTATCGGAAAGGGTGGTATGGGAACAGTCTACCGGGTCCGGCGATCCGGTCATGATTCAACGATTGCATTGAAAATCCTGGACGCGGAAGACGGTGACGAACATGAGCGGGAACGGTTTTTGCGGGAAGGGGCCATCGGTCAACAGATTGATCATCCCAACGTGGTGAAAATTCTGGAAACCGGCGCGGTCAGGAGGAAGCTGTTTGTGGCCATGGAATACCTGGATGGTGAGCCGCTGAACCGGAAAATGGAACGGGGGATCAGCTGGCGGACATCGCTGGCCATTATCCGGGTGATTTGTGACACGTTGCATGATCTGCACCAGATGGGTATTGTCCACCGCGATGTGAAACCCCAGAACGTGATGGTTCTGAAACCGGGTATCATGGACAGTGCCAGTTGGGCGGCAGACCCGGTGGATGTTGTGGCCCCCATGATCAAGCTGCTGGACTTCGGTCTGGCCCGGATAGTCGGGGCAACGACATTAACCCGTACCGGATTGCTGGCCGGTACCGTTCAGTATGTACCGCCCGAAGCATTGGGTGGAGAAAGACGGAACGACCCGTCGGTTGATTTCTATGCTGCCGGGATTCTGTTGTATGAAATGCTCACGGGCTTGAAACCTTACACCGGGGAGGATCCGGGAGAGTTGATTTATGCGGTACTGTATCGTTCGGTGACAGCGCCGCACGATGTGGTTCCGGATCTGTCAGCCGACCTGTCGGGGCTGGTGATGGAAATGATTGAGAAGGACCCGGACAGGCGCTTGTCCGACTACGGGGAAATCAGAAAATGGATAGACCGGATTCTCCAGGACGCCACGGATTCATCCAATTGATTTACCGATCAGCAGCAGGCCGCTGATCAACAGTATAAGAGATGTGATCTGCTTGAATTGTCTCTCGGGGATCCGGTCATGGAGGACCATGCCGGTGCCCATACCTGCCAGTGAAAACGGCAGGATGCACGCGGTGGAAACCAGGACGGGTATGTTGAACAGCCCCGCTGCCGTGTAAGTCCCGGTTCGCAGCAATGTCATGAACAGGAAAATGGTCAGCAACGCGACACGAAAAACCGTCTTATCCACGCCTTTCATCTTGAAATAAACGATCAACGGCGGTCCGCTGATGCCGTACAGTCCGCCCAGCGTGCCGCTGATCATCCCCACCACCGGTTCCCATGCCCGGTGAATGACGCGGGACTTCAGCCGGTGTTCCCCAACCAGGAACCAACCCGCCAGTACCACGATCAGCATACCCAGAAACAGCACCAGGCTTTCCCCCGGTGCGGATTTCAACAGCATTGTGCCCAGGATGATGCCCGGTAGAATGAACAGGAGTACCCGTGCCGTACGTCGGATGTCCAGGTGATCGCGATCTTTCAGGAAAACAGTCAGTTCGGCTGGCAGGCAGAGCAGGAGGAAGAACGGGACATACAGATCGACGTTGCCGAAGCACAATGCCAGCAGTGAAATGGTGACCATACCCGAACCGAAACCGATGGCGGTGTAAATGGTCTGTCCCAGCATGACAATCAATCCGGCGAGAATCAGATGGTTCCACGAGTCAAATATAGTGATTTCAATCATTTCACGAATACTCCGGCGGACTGGTGGAACCATTATACCTTACGGATCTGCTGATGACCGGGAAGTCCCTGCCGAAACCGGATGAAAGGATTGCAGGACCGGCGGACACCCCTGCGCAACAAGGACAGGTGGGGAACCGTAGAATTGAAGCAACCGGTCGGATCTGATGCTTGATTCAGTGAAGCGATGGCGGGGGTCGCTTCCTGATGCATGGGGACGGAGGATGAAATGCGGCGTTTGGCTGTACGGAAAAACCGATCCCGATTCTGTCGATGCGTGACCGGATTCGCATTCTGTTTCCTGCTTCTTGTCTCTGCACGACCCGTGGCAGCCGGGGTTGGTGCTCCCGCCAGCGGTCCCCGTTTTGAAGAACTTTCATTGGAACAAGGGTTGTCCCAGAGTATCGTGGCCTGCATGATTCAGGACCGGAACGGCTTCCTGTGGCTGGGTACCGAAGACGGCATCAATATTTACAACGGTTATGAGTTCGACGTGATCCGCGGGGACCAGAATGATTCCAATTCCTTGAGCCACAATGATGTCCGCTCCCTGTTGGAAGACCGGAACGGTCATATCTGGATCGGCACATTCCATGGTGGGTTGAATCGCTATGACCCGGTGAGCCGGTCCTTTGCCCGGTATGCCCATGATCCACTTCAATCGCAAACCCTCCGCCACAACGCTGTGTCCGTATTGTTTGAGGACAGCGTGGGTCGGTTCTGGGTGGGAACGGAAGGGGGACTGTGCCTTCTTGACCGGGGAACCAGCGTGTTTACGGACATCAATGATCCGTTGCAATCGTCGGATTTCGCGATCTGGGCCATTGTTGAAGACGGATCGGATCGAATCTGGGTAGGGTCGGACCGGGGATTGTATCTGGTTGATGTGGGTGGCAGAACACTGGTGCCCGCCGGGGAGCATTTTCCGTGGATGACAATTCCCGGGGACGTGGCGGTGCAAGCCATCATGATTGATCGGGATCAGCGGATCTGGATCGGCACGCGGGGACAGGGAGCATGGGTGCTTTCACCGGAGAAACAACGTGAAGTCCGTTTCGGGACCACAGCAGCGTCGGCTCATCGGTTGTCCCATGACGATATTCTGGCATTGTATGAAGATAAGTTTGGGGATGTCTGGATTGGTACCAATGGCGGTGGGGTCAACCGGGTTTCACGGGATTCTTCCCGGATTGATTTCTTCCGTTCGAGCCCCGCTGATCCGGACAGCCCCAGTTTTGATGAAATTACCTGTATCCTGGAAGATCGTGCCGGGGTGCTCTGGCTGGGCACCTATGGCGGCGGTGTGAACCGGGTTTCCGGTCGTCATGCGCCGTTTGTTCACTATCCGTTTGAACCGGGGCGTCAAAACAGTCTGAGCCATGAGATTGTCTGGTCCATGTGTGAAGACAGGGACGGCAATCTGTGGATCGGTACCCACGGTGGGGGGTTGGATTGCCTGGACCGGTCAACCGGGACATACCGCCACTATCGTCATGATCCAGACGATCCGACCAGCCTCAGCCACAACATTGTTCGGCTGGTCATGGTGGCAGCAGACGGTCGTGTCTGGGCGGGGACCCATGGCGGCGGCATTTCGGTGCTGGATCCCGCTACCGGGCGCTTCACCCGCTATCGTCATGATCCGGCCAATCCCGGGAGCCTGTCCCACGATTCACTCCGCGCATTGTACCAGGACCCGGACGGTACCATCTGGGT
>CAZDKZ010000033.1:0-7528 GCA_964506215.1 uncultured Holophagae bacterium | reverse complement strand
AGCCTGTGCAACGACTCCATCTTTTCGCTTCATGAAGATGCCGGCGGGACACTGTGGATCGGTACCTGGGGCGGCGGGTTGTGTCGGTATCATCCGGACTCGGACCGGTTCGACTCCCTGACCATGGCCGATGGGTTGCCCAACAATTCCATATACGGCATCCTGGAAGATGATGCGGGTCGGTTGTGGCTCAGCACCAACCGGGGACTTTCCCGGTATGATCCGGAAACCGGTTCATTCCGAAATTTTGATGTGCGGGATGGGCTGCAGAGCAACGAGTTTAACGGCGGTTCTTATTTCAGAAGCCCTTCCGGTGAAATGTTCTTCGGCGGGATCAACGGGTTCAATTCCTTTTTCCCTTCGGATATCCGGGACAACCGGCATGTCCCCCCGGTGATGATCACCGGCATTTCGGTATTGAACCGGAAACTGCATACCGAAGTACCGGTCCACGCGGTTCGGGAATTGACCCTGGACTATCGGGACTACGTGGTCTCATTTCAGTTCTCCGCGCTGGATTTCACCATTCCGGAAAAAAACCGGTATGCCTACCAGATGGTGGGCGTGGATGACGACTGGGTGTACACCGACGCTTCCCGCAGACATGCTACCTATACCACGCTGGATCCGGGAGAGTATACATTCCGGGTCAAAGGATCCAACAATGACGGTGTCTGGAACGAGACCGGCCGCGAAATCCTGGTCAATGTGTTACCCCCATTCTGGAAAACCTGGTGGTTCCGGACCATCATCGGGCTGATGGTACTCTTCCTGGTCACCGTTATGTTCCGGATGAAGGTGCGCAGTGTTCGAATGGCAACGGTATGGCAGGCCGCCCGCAATGCCCAGATGTCCATTATGCCGCAGGAAGACCCGGACGTTCCGGGGTTGGACGTATCCGGTATCTGTGTCCCTGCGCACCAGGTCGGGGGAGATTTTTTCGACTATTTCAGTTGTACCTGTGATGACGGGGTGTTCGGGGTAGCCGTGGGCGATGTCTCGGGCAAGGCCATGGATTCTGCCATGATTGCAGTGCTGTCGTCCGGCATGCTGTGTGCCAGGCTCCAGGACGGTGCCCGGGTGGAAGATGTGTTGAACCAGTTGAATGGTCCCATGTACCGGAAAACGGAGAAGCGCATGTTCACCGCAATCTGCCTGGCCGTACTGGACACGGTGGCCGGTGTCTTTACCTTTGCCAATGCCGGTCTCAACGAGCCGATCCATGTGCGGGACGGACGGGTTGCTGCCCTGGGCGGTGTCGGTTCCAGATTGCCCCTTGGCGTCCAGTCGGATAACCGGTATCAGCAGCGTGCGGTATCGCTGGAGCCGGGTGATGTGGTGGTTTTGTGCACGGACGGGATCACCGAGGCGAGAAACAGCGCAGGTGATTTCTACACGGAACAGCGGTTGCGGGTGCTGTTGGCGGAACTGGACACATTGACATTGAGCGCGTTCCATATCCGACAGGCAATCATGGAGCATGTGCAGCGGTTTACCCGGGGTGCCATCCAGCATGATGATATGACGGTTGTGGTGCTCAAGTATACCGGTTGAAACAACTTTTCCAGGTGGCCATCTGCTTGCATTCGGGCGTTCCAGCGGTTATCATGACCGCCAGGAGCGACCGATGGCGATCTTCGAAAAACGATCCGATAAATCTGACCAGTTACACGAACTGATGCAATACCGTGTGCAGGACGTTCTGCTGGTTTCCAGCATGTATGACGCATTCCTGCTGGCGGAAGATGGCCGTCTTTCTCACCGGGTATTCGGTGACTTCATGGACCTGGATCTCCATCATATCCCACGTATCACGCGGGTTTCCAGTGCCGCGGAAGCCCTGGACGCATTGGGGCGCGGTCAATTTGACCTGGTCATTACCATGCCCCGCATTTCCGATATGAGTCCGTTCGAATTCGGTGCGTCCGCCAAGCGACTGCATCCGGACCTGCCGGTGGTGCTGTTGACATATTCCCCGGTCAAGTCCTCCATGCTGAAGCAGATCCGTAAACACAAGAGTATTGACAAAGTCTTCTACTGGTTCGGCGATTCCAAGATTTTCCTGGCCATTATCAAGACCGTGGAAGATATGCAGAACCTGGATACCGATGTGCAATACGGGGTGAATGTCATCCTGGTGGTGGAAGACTCCCCCTGGTATTATTCATCGTTCCTGCCCATGCTCTATTCCGAGATCATTAACCAGACCCGGCGGATTGTGTCCGAGGGGGTCAATGATGTGCAGCGGATGCTGCGGATCCGGGCCCGGCCCAAGATTATATCGGCCGAAACCTATGAAGAAGCCGAAGAAATGCTGGAAAAATACAGGGACAACCTGCTGGGTGTCATTTCCGACGTTCGTTATCCCAAGAACGGTGAATTGTGCCCCGATGCCGGTCTGCAACTGGTGCAGAAAATCCGGGAAGAGGTGCCGGACCTGAACGTGGTGCTCCAGTCCAGTGAGCCCGGCAACCGGGCGGATGCCCGTCGACTGGATGTGACCTTTATCAACAAGAACTCCCCCACTTTGCTGGATGAACTCAACGGGTTCATGTTGACCCATTTCGGTTTCGGTGATTTTGTCTTCCGGATGCCGGGGGGACAGGCCATTGCCAGGGCATCGGATATGAAGCAATTCGCCCAGGTATTGAAACGGGTACCCACGGAGTCGCTCCTGTATCACACCAGCCGGAACCATGTTTCCATCTGGCTCCGGGCACGCACCGAATTTGAGCTGGCGGAAATGCTGCGGCCCAAGAAAATTTCGGACTTTGAAGATATTGAAGCTGTCCGGGCATTCCTGGTGGATGCCATTGAAAGTTCATTGGAAAAGGAACGGGTCGGCGTGATTTCCGATTTCAGTGTCAGCGGTCTCAAGGATGAATATCGCTTTGCCCGGATCGGTGGTGGTTCACTGGGGGGCAAGGCCCGGGGTGTGGCATTCATGAATGCACTGATCCACCGGAGCAACCTGCGCAACGAGTTCCCCAAGGTTCGGATTCGTACACCGATGACATTTGTCCTGTGTACCGGTGTATATGAAGAGTTCCTCAAGGCAGGCAATCTGCGGGACCGGGCATTTGCTGCCGGAAATGATGAACAGGTCTACCGCCTGTTCCGGGAAACACCCATCCCGTCCAGTGTGGAACGGGACCTGCGGGCCATGCTCATGGAAGTCCGTTCCCCCGTCGCGGTCCGGTCTTCCAGCCTGCTGGAAGATTCCCAGTCCATGCCGTTTTCGGGAATCTACAAGTCTTACATGCTGCCCAACGACCATCCGGATCTGGAAGTGCGATACCGCCAGCTGGTGGGTGCCATCAAAATGGTATATGCTTCGGTCTTCTCTGTTGCCGCGCGGCGCTACGTGGCCAATACCAACTTCCGGGTGGAAGAGGAACGGATGGCGGTCCTGATCCAGCGGGTGGTGGGAAATCGCCAGGAAGACCGGTTTTACCCGGCGATATCCGGGGTGGCTCAATCCTATAACTATTATCCGCTGGCGCACCTGAAACCGGAGGATGGCGTGGTGTATATGGCCCTGGGACTGGGCAAGGCCCTTGGCGAGTCCAACCGGATATTCCGGTTTTCCCCGGCCAATCCCTCGGTGAACCCGGGTATGCGAACGCCTCGTGAGCTGCTGGGCCGGACGCAGAAGCAGTTTTATGCACTGAAACTGGGTGACATCCCCAGACCCATCGGCACGGATGAAGGTGCCTGCCTGGCATTGCACAAGCTGGACGTGGCGGACCGGGACCGGATCCTGCCCCTGATTTCCAGCGTGGCCAACCTGGAAGATGGATACCTGGATGATTCGCCGTTTGCCACCGGGAAGCGGGTGATCAACTTCTCTCCATTGCTGAAAAACAAGTTTTTTCCGTTCAATGATCTGATCAGCCGCCTGTTGAAACAGGGGGAACAGGCCGTGGGTACCCCTGTGGAAATTGAATTTGCCGTAAACCTGGATCCATCCGGGGTCAAGCGACCGGAATTCTACTTTCTCCAGTTGCGACCGCTTGTGGCCGGGGATGAGTTCGGTGAAGTGGATGTTGACCGGGTGAAGCCGCACCGGATTGTCAGCCGGTCCAACCAGACCATGGGCAACGGTGTTTATGACCGGTTGTTTGACCTGGTCTATGTGCGTCCCGATGCGTTTTCACCGGAACATACCCGTGAAATTGCCCGGGAAATCGGTGAACTCAACCTGGATATGCAGCAGCAGGGACGCCAGTATATTCTGATGGGATTTGGCCGCTGGGGGACATCGGATCGGGGACAGGGTATCCCGGTGGACCAGAGCCAGATTTCCCAGGCCAAAGTCCTGGTGGAAAGCAACCTGGGGGATTTCAAAGCAGATGCTTCCAGGGGCAACCATTTCTTCCAGCACATGCTGGCCAACAAGGTGGGCTATTTTTATGTCAGTGATGATCCGGACACCGGAACGGTGGCGTGGGACTGGTTGGAAAAACAGCCGGTACACCGGGAAAGCCGTTTCCTGCGTCATCTGCGGTTCCGCAGACCGGTGATTGTCAAGATTGACGGCCGTTCATCCCGGGGTGTGATGATCAAGCCACTGGGTCGTAAGGCGGCCGTTTCAAAGTCCTGATCTCGTTCAACACGAAACGAAAAAAAGGAAAGGCCGGGAAATCCCGGCCTTCATTGTTATGTCGTTGCTTGTTTAGTAGCGCTCAGGGCGGGATTCCCGGGGACGGGAATGGTTGATCTTCAATGGCCGACCATTGAAGTCCATGCCGTTCAGTTCGGCAATGACGGTTTCCGCGGCTTCCTGGCTGTCCATGTCAACAAAACCGAAACCACGGGACATACCCGTTTCCCGGTCCTTGAGGATGCGGACGGATTCCACGCTGCCGTGCTCTGAAAACAACTCGGTCAGTTGTTCTTCGGTGGTGCTGTAGGGGAAGTTTCCTACATAGAGACTGTGAGACATACGGTAACTCCTGCAATGAGATATCGACCGGACAGGCCTTGACGGTCCTTGCGGCCGCGGCAATTGTAGCACCACCATCTGAAGCTGACAAGCGGGTTTTCGGCAGGTTTGATTCCCTGGTGAAACGCGTCTGATTCCTGCTACAATGGCCCAATCTGTGAAACCGGAAGAGGAGACTGATGGATACGCGACAACTGACAGTGAACAATGTCCCCGTGGCCCTGACCCCCAATCCCCGTGCCCAGAGTGTAACAATTTCGGTCTGGTCCCGATGCGGGTCCCGGGATGAAACGAATCAGCGTCAACACGGACTGGTGCATTTCCTGGAGCACATGGTGTTCAAGGGAACGGCCGAGAAAGGCGCCACCGACATCGCCCGCGCCATCGAACGGGTGGGGGGTGACCTGGATGCGTTTACGACCCGGGACCATACCTGCTTCATCGCCAAGGTTCCGGTGGACCAGGTGGCGCTGGGGATGGAACTGCTGACGGATATCCTGATGCATCCGGCTTTCAGGGAAGCGGATATCGAGCGGGAAAAACAGGTGGTGCTGGAAGAAATCCGCATGTCCAAGGATGATCCGGATGACAGCGGGGATGAATGTTTCATGGGCCGGGTCTATCCGGAAACGGAACTGGGCCGTTCCATCCTCGGGGAAACGGAAACGGTGAAAGGGCATACCCGCCAGTCACTGGAGGCCATGCGGAAAACCTGTTTCCACCCGGAAAACCTGGTGGTCAGCGTGGCCGGCCGGTTTGAACCGGATGAGATGAAAAACCGGATCGCATCATTTCTGGACCATGCGCCTGGCGACGGTTCCAGTGAATTCAGCCGGAACATCCAGCCGTTTCAGGCTGGCGCCGGCAAAGTGGAACGGGACATGATGGATTCGGTAAACGTCTATGCCGCACTGCCCACACCGGCACCGGGCCTGGCGTTACAGCAACAGATGGCCATACTCAGTACCATCCTGGGCGGCGGCATGAGTTCCCGTCTGTTTCGGAAAATTCGGGAAGAAGAAGGGTTGGTATATGCCGTGTTTTCATCCCCCGCGTTTTTCCGCAACGAGGGCAACCTCTATCTTTATGCCGCTACCGCACCGGAAAACGGGGAACGCGTCCTGTCCATGATGGTGGACGAGGTGATGACGTTGGCGGACACCCTGACCGAAGAAGAAGTGACGGACGGTGTGACCCAGCTGATGGGCCGTTTCCGCCTGGCATTGGAAAGTACCAGCAGTATTGCGCTGTTCCACGGACGGGTGCTGGCCCATTATGGCCATCCCGTCTCGCTTCAGCAGGTTCTGGACATCCTGGCCCGGGTTACCTATGATGACATTCGGGAGCTTGCTGCCACCATTGCAAAACCGGACAGGCTGGCTACACTGTTATACGGAAATGTGAATGCCGGCTGAGGCATAAAAAGGGGACACCGTGAACGAAACCACCATCCGCATTCAACAACTGGACCATGGAAAGGACCTGCCGCTGCCTGCCTATGCAACGGAAGGGTCTTCCGGTATGGATTTGCGTGCCGCCGTGCAGGCGCCGTTGGAACTGGCAGCCGGAGCGGTACAGGCCATACCCACCGGGTTGATCATGGAAATTCCCATTGGACTGGAAGTGCAGGTGCGGCCCCGGAGCGGGCTGGCCCTGAAACACGGGATCACCTGTCTCAATACGCCGGGCACCATTGATGCGGACTACCGGGGTGAAGTGAAGGTTATCCTGGCCAACCTGGGCCGGGAACCGTTTGTGATTGAGCGGGGCATGCGTATTGCCCAGGCCGTTGTGGCGCCCGTTGTGAAAGCAACGCTCACGGTGGTGGACCGGCTGGATGAAACGGATCGTGGCAGCGGTGGTTTCGGATCCACCGGGGTGTAGGCAGGACTTCATGATTTACCTGGATTTTACCGCGACCACACCCATTGCGCCGGACGTGCTGACGGAAATGCAGTCATTCCTGGGCGCGGACTTCGGCAATTCTTCCTCCCCCCATGCCATGGGCGTACACGCGGCGGCCGTTGTGGAACGGGCACGGGAAACGCTGCTGCAGGCGGCCGGCCTGTCAGAAACCCACCGTTGTATTTTTACCAGCGGGGGGTCGGAAGGCAACAGCCAGGTCTTTCAATCCCTGCTTGCCGGTGAACATCGCACGGGTTCCGTTATTCTGTCTGCGGTGGAACACAACTCCATTCGGGTATTCAAGGAGCCGTTGATTCGCAGCGGATTTGGCGTGACGGATGTGACACCGGGAAAAGACGGCAGCCTTGCGCCGGAAACTGTGGCCGCGCTGGTGGACGACAGCACGCGACTGGTATCGGTGATGGCGGTGAACAATGAAACCGGCTTTGTATTCGACGTGCCGGAAGTCGCCCGGACGGTCCGGCAGCAGTCTGCACGGACGCGGATCCACACCGACTGGGTCCAGGGCTTTCTGAAATTGCCCGCGGACATGAAAGACGTGGACTATATCACCGTATCCGCCCACAAGATTTTCGGGCCTAAGGGTACCGGTGCGCTGTTTGTCCGCAAAAACCTGCCCATGCCCGCCATGATCGGCGGCAGCCATGAGGGCGGTGA
>CAZDKZ010000032.1:14886-24164 GCA_964506215.1 uncultured Holophagae bacterium | reverse complement strand
AAAAACGGGAGCGGCTGGCACCGCTCCCGTTGGATTCGTTGATGGATCGGACGGTCAGTTCTGCTTGTCCAGGTCGGCCAACAACACCGCAACCGCGGTTTCCAACTGGCTGTCAATCCCGGCGGACACCTCATCCGGTTTGGCTTCCACGCGAACATCCGGTTCCAACTGCTGGTTTTCCAGTGATTCACCCCCGATGTTCTCCACCGCCATGTTGGGAATACCGAATACCAGCGTCGGGTCCTGCAGTGACTCCCACCAGACAAAGGTGCAGGTACCAGCCACCGGCATACCGACAATCTTGCCGATCCCCAGTTCCCTGTATGCCCACGGGAAACAATGGGCATCGGAATAGTTGCCCTCGGAAGCCACAACAATGGATGGCCCGGTCCACTTGTTGTGGGACTCGATGCCCACAAAACCCTGCCGGGGCGGACGGAAGTTCATATATCGTCTTCCGTCCAGGAACGTCACCAGGTCATCCACCAGGTCACCGCCTCCGTTAAACCGGGTATCCACAACGAGACCTTTCCTGCCCGAGTACCGGCCCATCGCCTCACTGTAAATCTCCCGGAAACTGCCGTCACTCATGGAACGGACATGGATGTAGCCCAGTTTGCCATCAGACAGCTCTTCCACCGCTTCGCGGTTCCGCTCCACCCATCGGCGGTAGAGGCTGCTGTAAACCGATGAAACCGGTTTCACCGTTTCTTCCCAACGGGCTTTCGTGTCCGGATCCAGGAAGGACAGGAGTACCTTCTTGTCCGATTTCCGGTTCAGCAGCTTGTGATGATTCACATCCGGTGTCAGCGAAATACCATCAATCCGTTCCAGGATCACGCCCGGTTGGACCTGCACCGATGCACGATCCATGGGTCCCTTTTCCAGCACAGTGGCCACCTTCAGACCATCCCCTGTCCACGTCGGATCAAACAGGAAACCCAGTTGTGCGGTCCGGTCCCCGTCACCACCGCCATAGTAGCGGCCGCCCGTGTGAGATGCATTGAGTTCACCCAGGATTTCACTGAGCAATTCGGCGAAATCCCGGTTGTTGTTGATGTGGGGCAGAAAGCGCTGGTATTCCGTCCGCATGTCATCCCAGGGCGTATCATGGAGTTGGGGATCATAAAAGCGGTTCTTAATCTGGCGCCAGACATACTGGAACATGGCTTCCCGTTCCCCTTCACGGTCCAGCATCATGTCTCCGGACAGGGAAATCCGCTTCTGTTTGCCGGATTTCACATCTACCCGGGAGATGCCGCCGTCAGCCAGCAGGAACACATACTTGCCTTCGGGGCCGGGCACCAGGGACGCGCGCCTCGCACCCAGTTTGCACAGCACCTTTGTCTTCTTTTCCCGCAGTTCGGTCACCCACAGGTCATAGCGTTTTTCCAGCCGGGTCAACGTCAGCAGCTTTTCCCCATCATCGGTCACATAGAAGCCGGCCAGTGCCGCGGAATACGGTGTCAACCGCACCCGTCGCTCATCCATTCCCTTCAGATCAATGGCAATGGGCTTGACCTTTTTTTCGGCTTTCTTCTTGTCATCCTTCTTTTTATCTTCTGCTTTGGCCTTCTTCGCCTTCTCCGCTTCCTGTTCCTGCTCCTTCAGCAGGGACAGTTCTTCCTTGGTCAGGTTGAAGCGGTCCAGCGCTTTCTGCGTACTGAACAGGGCAACCACGTCATACTGGCTGCCGCCGGTGCTGGCAAACGAATTCATGCCATACCGGTTGGAGGCAAATACCACCATGTCACCCTTGGCCATGAAACCCGCCCCGGTGTCTTCGAAACCGCTGGCGGTCAGGTTGTGGATCGTACCGGAACCGCTGGCGGACACCAGCCCCACATCATTGATATTGCGATCCGTGTTGGTCAACTGGACCAGGAACCATTTCCCGTCCGGAGACCAGCGATACCACATGGAGCCATCCGTATACGCAAAGTTCCGGGCAAGCGGCAGGATCACCCGCTCGGTGCCGTCCGCCAGTTTGCGCACACGGAGTTCGGTCCGCTCAGCCACGTAAGCCACTTCCTTGCCGTCCGGGGAGAACCGGGGCATGTAGGTATCTTCGTCGGATTCCAATACTGGCTTTTCTTCCAGCAACGTTGCATCAAATATGTATTTTTCAGATTTTCGGGTCAAATCAGACCGGTACAGGTTCCAGCTGCCGCCCCGCTCCGCCGCGTACAGCACCGAGCGACCATCCGGGGAGAACGATACATCCCGTTCCGGTCCCGGCGTCCGGGTCACCTGCTTGGTTGTACCGGCTTCCACCGAAGCGGTGAATACATCACCGCGATAAATGAATACCACTTCCTTGCCGTTGGGGGAGACCTCCATTTCAGAAGCCCCCCGGCTCACCGTCTTATAATCTGGTGTGTCACCGGTATCCGCCTGGATTTTCACAGACACCTTTTCCGGTTCACCACCCGGTTTCAAGGTGTAGATTTCACCACGGAACCCGAAACACAGGGTCCCGTTGGCTGCCAGGGTCAGGAACCGGACCGGGTGGGTGTCAAACGCGGTCAGTGCTGTTGCCTGTCCACCGGCCACCGGCATGGAAAACACGTTGAATGTACCCTCCCGTTCGCTGAGAAAATACAGGGTGGTGCCATCTGTCGAAATCCGGGGGTCCCGGTCTTCGCCGCCGAAATCTGTCAGTTTCTCGAACGTACCGGCTTCCAGGTCGGTGATCCAGATATCCCGGGTGGCCGAAGAACGATGGTGCTTGCGCCATTCATTCTCAATGCCCCACTTGTCCATGTAGACCAGCTTCCGGCCATTGTCAAAATAGCGGGCTTTTTCTGCGGGAATGGTCAACAACTGGTTCGGACGGCCGCCACCAACCGGTACCTGGTAGAGTTCGGGCAGTCGTCCGGAAGGAAACAGGCGGCTGTCCGGCGCGTCCAGGCGGGTGGAGGAAAACAGCACCGCACGGTTGTCCGGCGTAAAGTCGGACGGATAATCATCGCTGGAATGAAAAGTGATCCGCACCGCGGTACCGCCCTGTGCCGGCATCACGTAAATATCGTCATTCCCCGTGCGGTCGGACGCGAACGCAATCCGTTCACTGTCGTGCGACCATACCGGCATGAATTCATGATCATCGGTCAGGGTCAGCGGAACCGCCACCCCGCCGGTGCTGGGTACCCGGAACAGGTCACCCTTGTAGCTGAACACAATCGCACTGCCGTCCGGCGAAATAGCCGGATACCGCATCCACAAGGGCGCATCATCAGCCACCCCCGGCAATGTCATTGCCAGCAGCGCAAACAGAACAATCAATTGTCGTTTCATGGATCCTCCAGACTGGATTTTGACCATACCCCCATTGTACGCCATCTTCCATCACTTGTTTGCCGTTGAACCGGGCTTAAAAAGGACTCAATTGATGAATTCGGACAGGTCGGAAACCAGCAGTTTTTCCAACTCCTGCAGGTTGTCCGGTCTTGTTTCCGCAAACACGAAACCAAAGACCGGATGGGTTCGCCAGTCAATCTCCCGGACAACCATCGGGTTTTCCAGTTGCAATGATAACCGATCATAATCAAACCCGCGGATGTCTTTGCCGTCCCTGCCGGTGGTGTTGTCCAGTACGATAATGCTGTAAACCCGGTCGCCCCGATCCCGGAATACCGTGTCCCAGTCCGGACGCTGGTCCCGGAAATAGTACAGGTATGGATCAAATCCGTAGGTGGCACGGGTCATGTCCGCCGTCGTGCACCATCCGCCGAACCGGAGCGGGTTGATTTCGATGGGAATCATCCGTCCATCCGGCGTCCGGCGCACTTCCACGTGAAGCGGGAATTGACGCAGGTTCATCCGATTGCCGATCCGGTTGAGAAAAGCCGTCACGTCATCCAGGTTCCGGTCCAGAATCTCGCGGGAAGATATGTACACCCGGTCAGACACATCGGATTCGGATGCAAACAGGTGACGGAGTATGTTCAGTACCACGGGCTCGCCGGCGGCATCAAAATAGGCATCAATGGCATACTCATCTCCGGGGATCATCCCCTCCAGAATCAAAGTGGAATCATCCAGCACCACGTCCGGCATGACGCCCGCTGTTTTTGACCGGTCGCGACGGATGGTATCCCGAACACGGGGCCAGTCAGCCGGGTCATGGACCGTGTGCACACCCATGCTGAAGAATCCGACAGCGGGTTTGATCACGAACGGAAAAGGAACCGAATTGGGATCAAAGTTGTCCAACTGAGCCAAAGGGATTTCCTGGAAAAAGACATCGGGATACAGGTCCGCGGTCAATTCCCGGAAACGGACCTTGTTCTTGAACTGCTCCACGATATGCGGCAGGTTCGTATCTCCCAGGTGGTCCGCCACCCAGCGCAACGCATGTTCACTGTTGGTATACAGGCGGGCAGACCGGTTTTGATAGCGGTTCACGGCTTCAATTTCGGTAATCCCGGCACCCGGCTTCACCCAACCATTGTCGCGGGCCTCCGGGGTTTCAATTATGGGGATGCCGCTTTTAGCAGCAGTTTCCAGAATGTCTTTCGAGACATAGGGCTCATCCAGCAGAAACACGGTCCACTCCTTTGGTCATTGAAATCATGTACAGTCGCGACAGGTATGATGCACCCGGACAGTGCCTGGTTACCTAAAAGTCCAGCTCAACGGTCTGCCCCAGTGTGGGAACCTCCACGTGCCAGCCATACACGTCCCGGATCCGATCGGCCAGGGCCTCGGAAGCTTCCGGATCCCCATGGACGAGAAAAACCGCTTCGGGCGGCTGGTTGAACCCCATGAGCCAGGCCAGGATTTCTTCATAATCCGCATGGCCGGAATAGCCCGACATGCTTTCCACCTGGGCCCGTACCGGCACATAGTGGCCATGAATTTTCACCGTGTCGCCGCCGGACAGGATGTGATGCCCCCGGGTACCATGCGCCTGGTAGCCCACGAACAATACAGTGTTCTTTTCATGGGGCAGACGATGGATCAGGTGGTGGAGAATCCGACCGCCGGTGGCCATGCCGCTGGACGAAATGATGATGGCCGGCCCCTTGTGATCGTTGATCCGCTTGGATTCGTCCCGGCTGCGGCAGATGGTCAACCCGGACGGCTTGAACAGGGGAACATCCTCCAGGGCCAGTCGGCGACATTCCAGGTTCAAGTCCGAAATATGGCGGCCAAAAACCTCCGTCGCATCAATGCCCATGGGAGAATCCACGAAAATCGGTAGTTTGGGGATTTTTCCTTCCCCCTCCAGTTCACGGAGCGTAAACAGCAGCGTCTGGGTACGGCCCACCGAGAATGCCGGTATCAGCAGTACACCGCCCCGTTCCACGCTCTCGTTGACAATGCGGGCAAGCTCATCACCGCCGGACTCGTGTCCGTGCAACCGGTCCCCGTAGGTGGATTCCAACACCAGGTAGTCCACGTTGTACACCTGTGCAGGGTCCCGTAACACCGGCCGGGACGGCCGCCCCAGGTCACCACTGAACAGAATCTTCCGGGATTTGCCGTTGCGGTCCCGGCGGATATCCACCAGCGACGACCCCAGGATGTGCCCGGCATCCCGGAACTTCACCCGGGTGTCCGGATCCAGCCGTGTCTCATCCCCATAACTGACAGACTTGAACTGCTGCAGCACCGATGCCGCGTCCGCGGTGGTATACAACGGTAAAGCCGGTTTGTGTCGGGTGGTTCCCCGCTTGTTTGCCCACCGCGCATCTTCCTCCTGGATATGGGCGCTGTCCATCAGCAGGATTTCACACAACTGATGGGTTGCGGTGGTACACGTTACCGTGCCCCGGAATCCCTGCTGCCACAAGCGGGGCAGGTATCCCGAATGATCCAGGTGGGCATGGGTCAGGATTACTTCGTCAATCTCCGATGGCATCACCGGAAATGCATCCCAGTTCCGCCGCCGGTTTTCTTTCCGTCCCTGGAACAGGCCGCAATCCACCAGCACCCGGTGACCGTCGAGATTCAGCAGATG
Organism: uncultured Holophagae bacterium; assembly: GCA_964506215.1. Classification (GTDB taxonomy): domain Bacteria; phylum Acidobacteriota; class Holophagae; order Thermotomaculales; family Thermotomaculaceae; genus CAZDKZ01. The sequence continues at coordinate 18,199 of CAZDKZ010000032.1, read as the reverse complement.
GCGGGAACCGGTCACCGTTCCGGTAGCACCATGAAATGTCAATGTCGTCATATTCACTCCAACTTGAGCATCCGGTCAGCAGAACTGAACCGGGCATCATTCATAACTGAAACTGGAACCGCCGAGGAATTCGCGCATGATGGATGTGGGCGGAATGGTTTTCGCGTCCAGTGGCTTGAAATAGGACAGAAATTTCAGCAGCCGTTTGACTTCCGCATATTCCGGCTGGTCCTGGTATACCTGCTTCAGAATCGGTTCGGCATATTGCTTCAAGACAGCCAGTTCGTACAGAAGCGCCGAATTGAACATCACGTCGGCATTTTCCTGGTATGGGAAAATATTGCGTTCTTCTCCCCTGCGAACCGAGGGCCAGCGATGCAAGGTCTGTAGTGCGTCATGACCGCGGTAGCGATGGTCCCGCACCATCCGACGGATCAACCGGTTGTCGGTGGTGGGAATCCGGTTCTGGCCATCAATTGAAATCTGGGTCAGTGCGGATATGTAGATCTTGTACACGCAATCATCACAGATTTCGGGAATCAGGTCCGGGTTCAGGCCGTGGATCCCTTCCACGATGATTACATGCGCCGGCGTAATCTTGAGCGGCACCTCTGTCGACACGGATTTTCCGGTCTGGAAATCATACCGGGGCAGCACCACCGTCTCGCCGGCCATCAGGGCCTGCAGATCCCGGTTGAACCGGGGGACGTCCAATGCATGGAGAGATTCGAAGTCATATTCACCGTTTTCATCCCGGGGTGTTTTATCCCGGTCAACGAAATAGTCATCCAGTGAGATGGCCACCGGCTGAAGGCCGGCAACTTTCAATTGCACACCCAACCGCTTGGAAAACGTGGTCTTTCCGGACGAAGACGGTCCGGCAATCAGCACCACCCGTATCCGCTCCGATTCCGCCGCAATCCGCTCTGCCAGCCCGGCCACTTTCTTCTCATGCAGGGCCTCGGCGATCCGGATCACTTCCTTGCCCCGTCCTTCGTCAATGGCATCATTCAGGTTGGTCACGTAGGCCATGTTCAGAATGCTTGCCCAGGTTTTGTGCTCCTGGAAGATATCAAACATCTTGTCCTGCTTCACCACGTCTTCCAACCGATCGGGATCGTCCGCCCGGGGGAACCGGAGCAGCAGGCCGTTGTAGTAGGGGACAACATCGAACACGTTCAGCACACCGGTAGACGGAACCAGGTAGCCATAGTAGTACCCGATAATGCCACCCAGTTCATAAATGGATGTATACAATTCAGTCCGGCTGGCAAACAGACCGGCCTTCAGGGGCATGCCGGATTCCGTGAACCGGCGGACCGCTTCTTCGGTTTCTACTTCCTGCCGGTGAATGGGCAGATCCTGTTCCACCAGGTCCCGCATTTTTTCGCGGATTGCGTCCACCATCCGGTCGGTCAACGGACCCGGAAGCTCGTCAATCTCGCAGTAGAAACCCTTGGAAACAGAATGTTCAATCCGAAGGAATGCTTCCGGATAGAGGTCTGCAACTGCCTTATGAAGGAGAAAACACAGGGACCGTACAACCATCCGCATACCGTCCGGATGGGTAACGTCAATGAACTTGACCCGCTTGGGTTTGAAGATGTTGTAGTCCAGCTCTTTCAGCTCATTGTTAACCAGGGCCCCCACCAGGGGATAGTCCAGTTGAATGCCCAGGTCCGCAGCGATTTCGACCAGCGAAGTGCCCAGTTCCCAACTGCCATGAACATCGTTGTTTTCACAATGAATCGCAATCATCCGTCTCATGGTGCCTCCAACTGTTGACGTCTCATGGCATTATCCCGCGACCGGGCGATTCACGCAAGCACCGTGCGGGCAACGATGGAGAATGGACCGTGCCTATTCTGTCAGCACACGGGCATCTACCCACCAGATCCGGCCATCCATGAGAAAGAACAGGCAACGGCCATCGGCGGAGACGAAGGGAAACCGCGCTGCTTTTTGCAGACCCAGTTTCCGGCTGAGATTGACCGGTTGGCCCCAGGTGCCCTCTTTGTCCCGGTGACTCACGTAGAGCTTCAGGTCGCCCTCGTTTGCGGTGGGACGGCTGGATGACCAGACCAGATATCGGCCGTCCGGGTCAACAAAGACGGTGTAATCAATGCATCCGTCTCCATCGTTGAACGGTGCCGGCAGATATTCCCGGGGTTGAAAATACCCATCCTTGTATGGAATATGATACAGTCCCCGGTTCCACACTTTTCCGGGCTTTGCTGCTGTAAGATAGATATCACCCGCAGCGGTACAGGAGGGTGTACTGTCCATTCCCTCTGAATTGACGGACGTTCCGGGCCACATGGCAGCGGACCATCCGTTTCCGTCCCAGGAAACAAATCCCAGATCAAGGCCCCCGAAACCGCCTTCCAACGGCACTCCCTGGAACCACAGCCGCCCATCCGGTGCAAATTGGGCAGCGGTAACACCCCGTGCTTTCAGGGGAATGGTCGCGGTCTCGGACCAGGTTCCGTCCGACTGCTGCACACGATACTTGATGGCCGGTGGAATGACGGACCAGCACACCACCTTGCCGTCCGGTGAAAAGGTGGCCGCTCCATGCAACCGGTCCCCGGTATCTGAAACCAGGCCGGCAGCAAAAACCGAGGGCTGCGCACCGGGCAAGGTCTGGCCCAGGTACGGTCCTGTGGGCGGAGACGACGGGGCCTCCTGACCATGTACCGTAAGAACCATTGCGCCAATGATCAGAAAACAACATATCCGATACGAGAAGAATCCAAGTCTGTCCATCCAAACCTCCCGGCACATTCAATTTGTTCTATTATTCCATGAACAGAATCAGAATCCGGTGGGATTATCTGGCGGTTGACGGTTCCACAGGATCTCCCAGCGATATGGGAGCGGATAAAGAAACTTCGGCCAGTGCGGGCTCGGTGGTCCGTGCCATGGCCAGTTCTTCCCGGATGGTCACAATCTGTTCGCGCAACTTCGCCTTCCGGGCCTCATCCAGCTTGGGGGCGGCGATCATCTTCTGCATCAGCGGGTTCAGCCACTTGCCCCGTGCGGTGCGAACCGCAAAGTGGAGATGGGGCCCGTTGACCCGGCCTGTTGCACCGGAACGGCCCACCACACCGCGGGCCTTGACTGCCTGACCTTTCCTCACGGAAATCCGGTTCAAATGCAGATAATAGGTTCGGGTGCCATCCATGTGCCGGACAATGACATATTTTCCGTCAATGGCCTCCCGGCCGGTCTTTTCCACCGTTCCCTTGGCCACCGAATAGACCGGCGTCCCCACACGGGCGCGATAATCCACCCCGTGATGCATGGACCATTT
>CAZDKZ010000032.1:11848-14786 GCA_964506215.1 uncultured Holophagae bacterium | reverse complement strand
CTCACCAGGCATTCCAGCACCCCGTTGACCACACCCCGTACCGTATCAGAAACATCTTCCCGGTCCTTGAGTGCCTGGTTCAGGGTGGTTTCCAGCGTGCCCCGGATCAATCGCAGGCGTCTTTCGGTGGGATATTCTTCCAGCCTGTAAACAAATGCACCGGTTTCCGGGTCCCGGTCCAGCCAATGATGGGTAACCGGGTCCGGACTGAACACAAACCGGTCAATCCGCGCCCCGTCGTCAGACAGCGCCAGTTTGAACGGTTGTCCTGCCTTGAGATAGCGAAAGTCCACATGGTCCCGAAGTCCGTTGACAACATCCATGGCCTGGCGGATACCAAATCCATCCACCGCCAACAGGGAGTCTTCCATGCCTTTCCCGGGGAGAATCCCGCCGGTCAGCCAGTTGACGGTTTCCGGCTCCGCCACCGGCACAGCAGGGGTTGTCCGCAGGTTTTCTTCTGCGGCGTCCTTCCCGCAACCCGACCCCGAAAGGAGAAGAATGAAAATGACCATGTATGGGATCCATGTACCTGGACGGCACCGGTTTTCTCGTTTCATACGAACCGAAGGATAACAGAGCGGGACCCATCTGGCAATTGTCCGGTCTATTTGGCCGTTTGAAGCGGGACCGGAATCCGGTATGATGGAAGCAACAACCAAAACGGTGCGAAAGGTGATTGCGTGCATATTTTATTGATCGCGAATCCGGCTGCCAGGAATGGCCGTGCAAAGAAATTCCTCGAACCTGTACTGGGTGCATTTGCAGAACACAATATCCGGGTAACGGTGGCATACACCAGTTGCCGGGGAGATGCCATTGAACGGGTCCTTCACGCCGACCTCCATGACGTGGATGCTGTGGTTGCCATGGGTGGGGACGGGACCGTGTTCGAAACGGTGAACGGCATTTTTCGCCGGAATGAACCGGCAAAACCGCCCCTGGGTATCATTCCGGTGGGAACCGGCAATGCATTTGTCCGGGACTTCGGACTGGACACCAGTCACTGGCAGGATGCCGTTTCCTGCATCGCGAACGGAAAGACGCGGCCGGTGGACGTGGGTCAGTTTACCTGTGAAGAGGGCACCTGGCAGTTTCTGAACATCGTTGGCCTGGGATTCGTGTCCGACGTGTGCGAAACCGCCCACCGGTTGAAGAAGATCGGCAACATGTCCTACACCATCGGGGTCTTTCACCGAACCCTGAAGCTGGACACCTTTCCTGTAAAGCTGGTAGTTGACGGAGAGGAACGGCTCCGGGAATCGGTGTTCATCGAGATATCCAATTCCCGGTACACCTCCAATTTCCTGATGGCGCCGGACGCGAAACTGGACGACGGGCTGTTGGACGTCACGTTGCTGAACCGGGTGACCCGGCGTCGGCTGCTGTCCGCATTCCCCCGGATTTTCAAAGGCACCCACGTGGAACTGGATGAAGTGGAAAGTTTCACCATCCGGAAGCTCACCATAGAAACCGACCGGCCCCGTCTACTGACACCTGACGGGGAACTGCTGGGACACAGCCCGGTGACCATAGAATGCCTCCCCGGCGCACTGGATGTATTTGCCCCATGATCAACAAGCTCAGGGCCGCCTGGCTATGGACCATCGGGGGAACCGGCTTTGGACTGGTCATGGTATTCATGCTGATCTGTACCTACATCTTCAAACCGGAACGCTATGACCCCTGGATCAAGAAGCTGGCCCGGTTCCTGTTTCGTCTGCTGGGCATCCGGGTCACCGTTTCCGGGCTGGACCGGTTCGACCATAACGAAACATACCTGTTCATGGCCAATCACGTGAACATTTTCGATGTGCCGCTGCTCCAGGGATACATCCCGCAATTGATCCGGGGCGTGGAAGCGGAACGGCAGTTCAAGTGGCCCATTTACGGGTGGGCGGTCCGCCGGGCCGGCAATATTCCGATTAACCGGAAAGACGTGCAGAAGGCCATTCCCAGCGCCAATGAGGCTGCAAAACGGCTGCAGGAAGGCCGTTCCATTGCCATCATGCCGGAAGGTCACCGGACAAGGACCGGCCGATTGGGGTCCTTCAAGAAACTGCCGTTTCACCTGGCCAGGCAGGGCGGTCGACCCATCGTACCCATGGGTCTTTCGGGGTTGTACAAGATCAAGAAACGGGGAAACTGGGTCATCGTGCCCGGGCCGGTACACGTGGCATTCGGCGATCCCATCCCGCCCGATGTCATCCGGGAACTTCCGGTGGAAGAACTGCGCATCCGTGTCCGGGAAGCCATCTCTTCACTGGTTCAAGAGGAAAATGAATAGGGAGGACCCATGCCACATGCCTGCATCACCGGCGCAACCGGTTTCCTGGGCCGCCACCTGACCGAACAGCTGGTGAAAGCCGGCTGGTCCATTACCGCACTGTGCCGGCCGACCGCGAATATAGACCACCTGCAACATGAACAGGTTCACGTGGTACCGGGGGATATCCTGGACCCGGAATCCCTGGCAACAGCCATGAAAACCCGCCCGGACGCCGTCTTTCACATCGCCGCCTCCACCAACCAGTGGCGACGAAAGAATGCCGACCAGACCCGCATTAACGTGACCGGAACCCGTAACGTGGTCCAGGCATCCCTGGCAGCCGGTTGTGGTCGCTTTATCCACACTTCCAGTTTCGCCATATTCGGGATACAGCATGGTGTCATCACCGAGGAAACCCCATCCAACGCGTTGGAGAAGGGCTCCAATTACATGCGTACCAAATACCTGGCCGAGCAGGAAGTGATGGTGGGCATTGAAAAGGGGCTTGACGCAGTCATTCTGAATCCACCCCATATCATGGGACGATATGACCGCCATAACTGGGCCAGCCTGTATCAACTGATCGCCCTGGAAAAACTGCCTGGGATTCCACCGGGGAAGGGAACGTTTGTCCACGCACCGGAGGTGGCACGGATGCACCTGGCCGCT
>CAZDKZ010000032.1:0-11748 GCA_964506215.1 uncultured Holophagae bacterium | reverse complement strand
CGGTGACTATTCCGGTTTCAGTACGTCCATGGACAGGATCAGGTTGGGATCCGGGCACCGCCGCAGCCAGGAAGCGGCCTCGGAAGGCCGGGCCACACCGGGGAAGTCACCCCAGAAATCACCCATATCGCTGATGATCTGGAAATGGAGATGGGGCGGCCAGCCGCCATTCTCGGTGTCATCACCGACCACGGTGAACGGCACGCTCATGGGCACCGGATGCCCTTCTTCCAGCTGGAACAACGTGTATGCCGCCAGGTGGCCGTACAACGTATAAAACGTCATATCTTCCAGTTCATGTTCCAGGATGATGGTCGGGCCATAGTCCAGATTTCCGTTGTTGTTCTGCATGCTGTGCACCACACCGTCCAGCGGGGCGGATACCGGCGTCCCCTGGGGTACCCAGAGGTCCACACCCAGGTGCACTGAACGGGCCTCACCGTCCGATTCAAACAGGTCGCTGCGATAGACAGACCGGTCCTCACCATAGCCCCCCACGGCCAACTGGCAACGATCATCCACCACCTGCCGATGAATCATCGATCCCAGGGACTGTGGACTGGTCACATCCACATCCCGCAGGTCTTCGTTACTGTCAGACAGATCCAGCAGATGAAACCGGCCGCTTGCCTGTTGGGGAACGACCGGCGCATACTGGCCGGAAAACTGTTTTAACAATGACACCAGCTCAACTGACATTGCGACTCCTCAATCCACGTGTTCATTCAACGTACACGGTAACACATTCCGTTGGGGGACCCAGCCCGTTTCTGCCGTTTCCGTTCGACACCAGAACCACCCGGCAACTGCCCGAATCACGGTCAGGAGCTGCCCTTCCGTTACCGTCAATTCCCGGGCCGAATAGTCAGCGATCAACCGGGCGTTTTCCCCGTCACGCTCGAGAAAGGCATCCGGAATCCATCCCCACCGGTCATCGTCGGTTCCGCACCAGCACCAGCCGGGCCACTCACTTGCACGGGATTTGTCCAACCGAACCTGCACACCCTTGCTCACCAGGAGCGGATCCGGATAGTGGGTCGTCCATCCCCGGACCACCGTTACCTTCATTCCGTCACCCGATCCCGGATCAAGTCCAACACCTGGTCCCGCAGAGCGCCATTGGTACTGACCGCGTTTCCACCATAAATGGTTTCTTCACCCGACCAGTCGCCAAACCAGCCGCCGGCCTCCCGCAGGATCACCGGGAACGGTCCACAATCCCAGGGGTTCATGATGGCATCCAGCATGATCTCGCACCGGCCGGTGGCCACCAGGGCGTGGCCGTATGCATCCGGCAATCCGGGGTTGTAATAACTGCTGGAGAAAACACGAGCCAGGGCAGGTGCTTTTCCGAATTTTTCAAACAGGCCCGGATCGGTATAGGAGACAAACGCCCGGTCCAGGCGGTCTTCCTGTGACACGCAAACCGGTTTTCCGTTAAGCCGACATCCCAGGTCTGATGCCGCATACAGAATCTCACCCAGCGCAGGAAAACCGGCCACGCCCAGTTCAATCCGGCCATCGATTTCCAGTCCCAGAAGCACGCTGTACAACGGAATGCCCCGCATGAACGACTTGGTTCCGTCAATGGGATCCATGATCCAACGGTGGGATGCGTGTTCGGGACCTGTCTGGCCCGCTTCTTCACCCAGAACAGCATGGTCCGGATACCGCGCTGCAATTTCTTTCCGCATGAACGCCTCGGTGGCACGGTCGGTTTCGGTTACCGGACTGTCATCTCCCTTGAACTGCACAGCCACACCCTTGTTGAAACCATCCAGCGTGATCCGGCCGGCCTGTTCCACCAGATCAACCGCAACAGTCAACATGGATTCCAGATTGTGATTCACGCCAGCACCTCCGTCAGCAATCCTTACCACGAGTCTACCAGAATGGACGGCCATGTGTAACCTGAACGGAACAAGCGCATCCTATGCCAGGCGAAAACAAACCGGACCGGAAGGGCCGGACAGGACAAGGAGAATACACGATATGCATGTGACATTTGGAGACGGCCTGAAAGTGAACGTAGATACAGGTAATTTCATCATTCCAACGGACCAGCACGTTTCGGCTGGAGGCAATGGTTCCGCACCGGAACCGTTCACTTATTTCCTGGCGTCCCTGGCATCCTGTGCCGGGATTTATGTATTGTCTTTCTGCAAACAGCGTAACCTGGACCCTTCAGGGATTGAGATTCGCCAGGAACCGGTTTTCGATCCGGCGTCCCGGATGATTTCCGATATCCGCCTGGACATTCACCTGCCCGACTCATTCCCCGAAAAATACCGGAAAGCCGTGATACGGTCAGCCGAACAATGTGCGGTGAAGAAACACCTGCAACAACCGCCGTCATTCCACATCAGCACAGTCAAACCGGGAGAAAAAGCAGGCTGAACAACAGAGCCGGCTATTCGTTGACAATCTCCTCGATCATCCCGACCACTTCCTTGTAGGCGGACTTGCCTTCATTCTGCAGGTCACCGTCCGGGCCGATAATGATGAAATGGGGAATACTCTTCAGTTTGAATTGCCTGGCCACCGGACCGCTCCAATCAATCCCCTTGACTTCCGGCCGGTTGATGTCAATCTTCACCACGTGAACATCCGTACGGGCCTGTTCCAGTTTCTCCAGCCAGGGTGCAATCTGCCGACAGGGCGGACAATATTCACTGTACATGTCCACAATATTGATTTTCCCGGGTTCAATTCGATCTGAAAGGGTAACCGGCCCTTCATCCATGTAGGCCGGAATGGGACCGGAACCACCCATCATCATCATTGCCACAACCGCGATGGCCACAACAGCAACCAGGCCAACCAGCCATTTACCGCTGCCTCCCCCGGATGAAGCGGAACGGACCGGACGGGAATGGGACTGCTGTGACGTTGCTACCGCGGGAATGGGCTTTCCACAATGGCTGCAGGTAACCGGATCTGTACTGAACATATCGCAATTGGGACAATGCATGAATGGACCTCCAGGTTCAACTGATCTGTACACCATCATCATACACAACAAACCATCCGTTTCTTCAAGCGGCAACGCAAAAAAAGCGGCCCCGTCCGGGGCCGCTTCCATTCGGTAATGTGGCCGGACTTACAAACCCATTTCCTTCAGCAGATGTTCCGCACCGCCGAATTTCTCTGTCACAAACAGCACATAACGGATGTCCACATGAATGGTCCGCTGCAACGCCGGCAGTACGAAATAGTCACCGATGACGCTTTCATAAGTCATGTCAAACACGATCCCCACCTGTTCGCCCCTGGCATTGAGGATGGGCGAGCCGGAGTTGCCACCGGTCACATTGGTGGTGTTGAGGAAACAGGTCACCACGTCTTTCAGCTTGGGATCCTCATAACGGCCGAAGTCTTTTGCCGCATGGAGCTGCTTCAGTTTCTCCGGCACAATGAACGGATCTTCGCCCGTTTCCTTTTCCATCACACCGGCCAGCGTGGTAAAAGGCGTATACCAGACCCCATCTTTGGGCTGATAGCCCTTGACTGTGCCGGAGGTGAACCGGATGGTGGAATTGGCATCAGGGGCAAACAGGCCGCCGTTCATGTCCATCATGCCCTTCACCACCACGCCCTTGAGGTCCTGGTGCTCCTGGCCCAGCGCACGGCCTTCTTCCCGTAGTGCCTTCAATTCTGTTTCCAGGCTGGCCGCCAGGTCCAGCATGGGATCATTCAATGCCTTCAGTTCGTCCATCGACTTGCCCAGCAGGGACAGGCGGACTTCCGGATCGGCCAGCTTCGTACCGTCATACAGCTTGTCCACGAACGGTCCGATTGCGGCTTCGCCACCCTTCAACACATCCGAGACCGCCCCGGGCCACTGGCTTTCGGGCTTATCCAGCATGCTGGTGAGCAGGAACTTCAGGAATGCCCGGTCCGTTCCCAGTTCATAGCCCCGTTCCCGGAACTGGATCCGATTCCGGATACCCGGCAGATCCCGATCCTGGAAACCCGCTTCCCGTTCCATATCGGGCTTTGCCTGCTCCAATGCCACCCGGTGCAGCAGGTGGGCCTGGGAAAGTACTGCGGGACCCGCAAATCCATTGACCAGGAACCCGGCAAACAGGGAACGCAGTTCCAGTTCGGTAAGCTTGTCCAGGTGGTCCGCCACCTTGTCCAGGTAGCCGGCATAGTCCGCCCGTGCGTTATCTTCCGCACACCATGTCCGGAATTTCTTTTCCTGCTTTGCTTTCAATGCTTCCAGGTTGACATTTTCAAAGCCTTCCAGCTTCCCTTCCATGTTCTTCAGATAGTTGTTGATCCCCTTTGTCAGTGAGGCATAACGGATGTTCACGGCTTCATCTTTCGCACATTCCCCTTCCAGGAATTCGTTCATCATTTTGAACAGGCCCAGCTGTTCTTCAATCTGCTTCTTGTCATTCTGGAACTCCGCCAGGGTCATGTTCCGATAAGTACGGCCGGGATAGCCCATAACAAAAGTAAAATCACCGGGCTTCAACCCGTCCAGCGACAGCTTGAGCCAGGACTTGGGCTTGTAGGGCACATTGTTCTGGTCAAATTCGCTGCCTTCCCCATCCGGCGAAACATAGGCACGCATGAAAGTGAAATCGCCGGTATGGCGCGGCCACATCCAGTTGTCAATATCGCCGCCATAGTTGCCAATGGACTGGGGCGGTGCATATACCAGCCGGATGTCCCGGAGCCGTTTGAACTGGAACAGGTAATACTTGTTGCCCGAATAGAAGGAACGGACCACGCATCGGCGGTCCGGCGCCTGTGCTTCCACTTCCGCCACCAGTTTCTTGCGCAGGGCCTCAATGGCATCAAACCGTTCCATGGGTGCCATGTCATCTTTCAACACCTTGTGGAACTTCTCGGTCACGTCCACATAGCCCAGCAACACATCCGCATAGTAGCCGATGGCAGGAATTTCTTTTCCCAGCTCCGGCGCGTGGAACCCGTCCCTGATATAGTTGTTTTCTTTATCCGACGCCCGCTGAATGGCGCCAAACGCCACGTGATGGTTTGTCAGCAGCAACCCGTTGTTGCTGACAAATTCGCCGGTGCCGCCGCCGAAACTGACAATGGCACTCATGAGCCCGGTGCCGTCTTCCTTGAACAGCTCACCCGGATCCATTTTCAAGCCCTGTTCCTGCAGGTTCAGCATTTTCATCTGGTGGGGCAACCACATACCCTCATCCGCGAACACGCTCATACTACTGATAAACAATAACATACAGACAAATACGATAAGACGTTTCATGGAACCTCCCGGTTGGATATAGAAAACCCAAACTGTTTTCCCAGGTCTTTTTACCGGGTCCAGTGGCCCCAGGTTTCTGATTTGCAGGTATGGGAAAACGGATCCCGGGGCACGGGCAGAAATTGGAAAGAAATGATCGGATTATCATTGGACGAACCCATTTAATGAGCGTATATTCTAAGTGAGCGGTTGCGCGTTTTTTCACAAACTCTTGTCCAAATCACCCCAACAAAAATTGCCCCCCGGGAGGCTGCCATGGGACACCCAACTGCAGCACAATGGGCTGAAACACGCCTGCACGCTGTGCGCGAGTGGGAAAAACAAAATCCGTACCCCAACTTCATCTTTCCGGACAACATCCGGCAGACACTGGCAGACACTGCATCTCCGTCGCCGGAAGAAATCCGTGACATCATACAGAAAGCCCGTAACCAGGCCACATCCGGTCAGCTGCTGGGTGCAGTGGATGTGGCAAAGTTGTGCAACTGTCAGGATCCTGAATTGTGGGAAGCAATATTTGAAACCGCCAACTGGATCAAGCGGACGGTGTACGGCAACCGGGTGGTGCTGTTCGCCCCGCTGTATATCGCCAGCCATTGCGTCAACAACTGCGCCTACTGCGGATTCCGCAAGAGTAATACAGCCGTACAGAGTACCGCATTGAACCGGGAAGAACTGGAACGGGAAACCCTGGCCCTGGTACGGGAAGGTCACAAGCGGCTGATCGCGGTGTACGGCGAACATCCGGTCAGCGATGTGGATTACATGTGTGAAACCATTGAGACCATCTACCAGACCCGGGAAAACCATGACGAAATCCGCCGGGTGAATGTCAATGCCGCACCCCTGCACGTAGATGAATACAGGCAGGTGCATGACATCGGCATCGGCACCTACCAGGTTTTCCAGGAAACGTACGATCCGGACATGTACAGTCGTGTCCATCCCAAGAACACCATCAAGGGACAGTATGACTGGCGTGTCTTTTCCCTGCATCGGGCGCTGGAAGCCGGCATCGACGATGTGGCCATCGGCGCACTGTTCGGACTGACCGACTGGCGGTTCGAAATGATGGGTCTCCACGCCCACGCGGCCGCCCTGGAAGACCAGTTCAACATCGGCCCACACACCATTTCCTATCCGCGGCTGGAACCGGCATTGAATACACCATTGGCCATTCATCCCCGTCACCGGGTCTCCGATGACGACTTCAAGAAGATCGTCGCCATCATCCGGCTCATGTGCCCCTACACCGGCTCCATCCTGACGGCCCGGGAAGAACCTGATCTGCGAATGGACGTCCTGGAAAACGGCGGTGTCTCCCAGATGGACGCCGGCAGCCGGATTGCACTGGGTGGATATGCCCGCATGGAGCAGGACAATATTCCCGATGAGGAACAGTTCATGATCCAGGACACCCGAAACCTGGATGAATTCATCCTGGACCTCTGCAAACGGGGCTACCTCCCGTCATTCTGTACAGCGGGATATCGGGAAGGCCGTACCGGCGCCAACTTCATGCCACTGGCCAAGCATGCCAGCGTCAAGTATTTCTGTATCGCCAACGGCATCCTGACCTTCCAGGAATACCTGCTGGACCATGCCAGTGAAACCGTACGGCAAATTGGGACGGATACGGTCATCCCGTCGCACCTTACCTGGCTGGAATCGGAAAAGCCCGACCTGGCAAAACAGGTGGTGGAGAACCTGGAACGGATGAACCACCAATCCCGGGACCTGCATTTCTGATGTATATGTCCAGAATACCCGTACGAAAACTGCAATCACTGGCAATCGCCCTCCGGGAACGATACCGGCTCTCCCAGGTATATTTTGTTGAACGGAAAGGCCAGCGGGCGCATCATCTGTGTGGAGACGGTTCCGCCGGATTTGACCGGGCCGGTCATATGGAACTGGGAAACGGGCTCGCCGTTTACTGGCACGGCACATTATCTCACCAGCAGCAGGTGGACATGAAAAGCCGCATCGCCGGTGAACTGAACTGTGCGTAATCCACTAGCGAGAGCCGCGATTGCCCGTCAATGTTGCGCTGTATTGTTCACTGTTAACGGTGTCGTTTGGAGCAACGTGGGAACCGTCCAGGCATAGTGATGGCCATGCACCATCACCGGACGACCATGCTTCATCCAATTGGCATAGTCAGGCCTGTCATAAATACCGGACATGGCTTCAAACAGGTTGCCGGGCCAACCGTCTGCTGAGCCGGAACCCATAACGGCCGTCTTGTATTGGGGATATTTGTCCGGAGCCTTACAGTAGCGCAACAGATAATCCAATGCCGTTTCGATACCGGCCCCATCCGTTCCCTTGAAATGAAACAGGTTCACCCCTCGCCCGTTTACCGCAATCTGGCACGCTGCCGTCAGGGGTGCCAATGCAAAATAGGTGTACCACATACCGTTGGATTTCCGGTTCAGCTCCAGCGGCATGCTGCCGTCAGCCGCGATGGACTGGTCGATCTTCCGACGGATGCGTTCCATGTCATGATCCAGTCCAGCTGCATCGTCCAGGAAATGATGCGCCGCTGCGCAACCAAAGACCCCCCAGTCACCCCAATTATTCCGCCTTTCCACGATCCGCATGGAGGATGTCAGGAAAACGGTGCGGACCCATTTGGAGAATGTTTTCCGCTGTTTCACCGACCAGCGGTCATAATCCGTCATCAATTCCCCGGCCAGCACCAGACCGACACCGGCATCCACCATGGCCAGGTCACCGTCCACATTACCGGTTCTCATGTTGACGGTCGCCCAGGCGGTAATCACCTGGATTGCCTTGTCTCCATAACGGACTCTGCTTTCCCCGGTAGCGACCTGGTATGCCACGGCACAGGAATATGCGACCCACGCATCTTCACTGAGCCTTCCCATAATGTCGCGATGGCCCCTGGGATCCACATAAAAACCCGGCACACTGAAGTCTGCCATGGGTTGCGGCTCTTTCTGGAGATTGGCCGCTGCTTCCGCCAGCAGCGACCGGCATGCATCCGCCCACGGTTGAACACCCAACGCAACCTGTTTCCGTGTCGTTTCGATCTGTTGTTTCGAATGAAGCCCGCCCGGATGTTCGAAACCCTCAGCGCCTGCGAAACTGCCCCCCATCAACAACAGGACCAGACCCACGAGTAAACGAACGTTGTCCGTAACCAACCTTTTCCTCATCTTCGTCCTCTTCACACGCACGGTTCAGAATTGCCAGACCAGGCTGATCGAGATTTCATTTACAGTCAGGTCGGCCATGGTTCCGCCAATGGTGATGCTGTTATTGATCACGTTGCCGGTGGCCCGATCCAGGATGGTCATGGTACCGATATCGGTTTCCACCTGTCCCAGGTCCACATACCGCCAGCTGAAAGCCACTGTCAGTTGTGGCAACAACCGACGCTCGAAACCGGCACCCACAAGCCAGGCAAAGCCGGTATGCCGGCCCGCCGGCGTAATCGTTTCGGTATCCGGGAAGACATAGACCACCGGGTCCAGGTTGTTCCGTGCGATTCCCGCACCTGCCAGGACAACCGGTTCAAGCTTCGGGGTTTCCCTGCCCAGCAACGCCAGGGGACGGACCACGCCCACCACCATGGCCGAAGAACTGCACAGATCCGCGGATACATCCTGCTGAATGGACGGGTCCAACTGGACAAAGTTGCTCTCCCCGGAAAACGGCAGATCGGACCGGAATGAAAACAGAATTTCGGTACCGAACCAGTTGTTCCACCGGTATCCCACGGCCAGGTCCAGCACCGGGGAATTACCGAAGTCGCCATAAGCACCGATGGGACGGCCATCGTTCCCGTCAATACAACCGAACAGGGCAGCCGGAGCAGTGGCATGGCAATCCGCATCCGCAAAAACCGTATCGCAGGAAAATGCCAGACCCGCGCCTGCCCGAAGATAAAACGATGGATAATCCTCAGCTGATCCCGCCACCGTGTATACCGCGCATATCCAACCCATGAGAACTGTACGAACGGTGAATCGCAACCATGCTTCAACTTTCATCAAATGACCCCCGATGAAAAGGCGCTGAGAACAGCGCAAACCTGTTTTGTCAATTGTATCAATTCTGTTGTCACGGCGAAACGGGATCATCCATAACGAAAAAACCGGCCCGGCGGCCTGCGCCACCGGAACCGGTTGTATGTTGGTGTTTCAGGTGTACCGGTGATTCAACCGGTCACGACCATGTCATCCGTCAATCCAGGTCAAAACGGTCCAGGTTCATCACCTTGTTCCATGCAGCAATGAAGTCCCCGACAAATTTTTCCTGCCCGTCTTCACAGCCATAGACCTCGGACAGTGCCCGTAGCTGGGAATTGGAACCGAATACCAGGTCAACGCGGGTCGCCGTCCACTTCTTTTCACCCGTTGACCGGTCATGACCGTCAAACAGGTCGCCGTCCGCGGAAGCCGCTTCCCATCGGGTCTCCATATCCAGCAGGTTCACGAAGAAGTCATTGGTCAGTTTACCGACCCGATCAGTAAAGACACCGTGCGCTGACTGGTTATAATTGGCACCCAATACCCGCAATCCGCCGACCAGAACGGTCATTTGGGGCGCTGTAAGCGTGAGCAGCTGTGCCTTGTCCAGCAACAGTTCTTCGGCTGAAACAGTGAACTTCGCCTTCTGATAGTTGCGGAAACCATCCGCTGCCGGTTCCAGTACCGAGAATGATTCCACATCGGTCTGTTCCGTTGTCGCATCGGTCCGTCCCGGCGTAAAGGGAACGGTTGCGGGATTGCCGGCATCCGCCGCTGCTTTTTCCACTGCAGCGCATCCACCCAGTACGATCAGGTCGGCCAGCGACACTTTCTTCCCGCCGGATTGTGTCCGGTTGAAATCTGCCTGAATGGCTTCCAGCTTCTGGAGCACGATCGCCAACTGCTGCGGCTGGTTCACCTCCCAGTCCTTCTGGGGGGCCAGTCGAATCCGGCCACCGTTGGCCCCGCCGCGCATATCCGAACCCCGGAACGTGGAAGCCGATGCCCATGCGGTGCCCACCAACTGGGGAACCGACAGGCCGGAATCCAGGATCTGCTTTTTCAACGCAGCAATGTCCTGTTCGTCAATCAGTTCATGATCCACCGCCGGTACCGGATCCTGCCAGATCAACTCTTCTGCCGGCACTTCCGGCCCCAGGTAACGGGAACGGGGTCCCATGTCCCGATGGGTCAGCTTGAACCAGGCCCGTGCAAACGCATCTGCGAATTCCTCGGGATTTTCCAGGAAACGGCGGGAAATGGGTTCATAGATCGGATCATACCGCAGGGACAGGTCCGCCGTGGTCATCATGGGCCGATGCTTCTTTGTCGGATCATGGGCATCCACGATCATGTCCTCTTCGTCCACATCCTTGGCCAGCCATTGATGCGCACCGGCCGGACTCTTGACCAGTTCCCATTCATATTTGAACAATACCTTCAGGTATCCCATGTCCCACCTTGTGGGATTGGGCTTCCAGGCACCCTCGATTCCGCTGCTGATGGTGTCAATGCCCTTGCCGCTGCCGTGGGAACTCTTCCAGCCCAGGCCCATTTCCTCCATGGGTGCCGCTTCCGGTTCCGGGCCCACCTGGGCCGCGTCCCCCGCGCCGTGACATTTCCCGAAGGTATGACCGCCGGCCACCAGGGCAACGGTTTCCTCATCGTTCATGGCCATCCGGGCGAATGTTTCGCGCACATCCTTGCCCGATGCAACCGGGTCCGGATTGCCATCCGGCCCTTCCGGGTTCACGTAGATCAACCCCATCTGAACCGCCGCCAGCGGATTCTCCAGGTCCCGTTCACCGGAATAGCGGCTCTTGGGCTTTTCACTGGTGGCCAGCCATTCTTCTTCAGAACCCCAGTAAATGTCTTCTTCCGGCTCCCAGATATCCGGACGTCCGCCTGCAAAACCAAAGGTTTTGAATCCCATGGACTCCAGCGCACAGTTACCCGCCAGGATCATCAGATCCGCCCAGGACAGTTTCTTTCCATATTTCTGCTTGATGGGCCACAACAACCGTCGCGCCTTGTCCAGGTTCACGTTGTCCGGCCAGCTGTTCAGCGGTGCAAACCGCTGGTTACCGGTGTTGCCACCGCCACGACCGTCACCGGTCCGATAGGTTCCGGCGCTGTGCCAGGCCATGCGGATGAACAGCGGGCCATAGTGGCCATAATCCGCCGGCCACCAGTCCTTGGAATCGGTCATCAGATCGTACAGATCCTGTTTTACAGCGGCCAGGTCCAGCTTCTTGAACGCCTCGGCATAGTCGAATGCCTCGCCCATGGGATCACTGAGGGTTGAATGCTGGTGCAGAATTTTCAGGTTCAATTGATTGGGCCACCAGTCCTTATTCATCGTACCGCCACCGGCAACGGATTTTGCAGTTTTACCCGTTACAGGACATCTTGACATTTCGCTCATGTTTCACTCCTTATTGGTCTTGGGGTTCATGACATCTCCCTTCACCCCTCATTAACTTTCCTTGTTTGTAATGTAGCACA